>JBOHTX010000095.1:0-7399 GCA_050733855.1 Vulcanimicrobiaceae bacterium | reverse complement strand
CCGGTCGAGATCGGCAAGTTCGTGAGATCGTATCCGCCCGGTGCGAGCGGGACGCTCTGCGCGAGCGTTCCGTTCACGTAGACGTCGGCAGAACCGGGCGTCGCGATCGTCCCGGCGATCTGCGGCGACGGAAAGCGGTAGAGATACGGGTCGAGCGCGAACGAACGTGCGCGCCCGGCGCCGAGCAGGTCGACCTCGCCGACCAGCGCATCGCCGCCGACCAGCGAATCGCCGATCGTGTCGCGTCGCATCGCCTGCGGATCGTCGAAAGCGAGGTAGCTTTGGCCGCGCACGAGGCCGCTGCCGGGGACGAGCGCCGCGCTCGAATAGGCGAGCCGGCCGTTCGCGCTGAAGCCGCTCTCGAAGGCAGCGGTGGGCGCGCCGGTCGAGCCGGCCGCGACGAAGTAGTTCACGAAGGCGCTGGGCGGGCGCGCGACCACGAGGTCGCTCGGCGGCCCGCTCTGCGCGACCGCGATCGTGCGCGTCCCGAGCGCGGCGGCCGCCACTTGGATCGTGAGCACGAGCGTGTGCGGATCGAAGCGGTAGGCGAGCGTTCCCGCGCACGCGCGCAGCGAACGCCAGGTGCTCCGCTCGGTGGTGTCGTTGCCGGCGACCGAAGCCGGAAGCCCGAGCGCTTCGGCATCGCTTGCGCGCACGAGCACGTCGTCTGAAGCGATCTCCGCAACGATGCGTCCGTGCGCGATCCCGTCGACGACGACGTCGACGAGCGCCGGGACCGGCTGGTCGTCGGCGGCCCGGACCTTCGGCGCGAACAGCGCCGCGAGCGTCACGACCAGGGTCGCGGCGAGGAGCCTCGTTAGCACGAGCGCGCGGGAGCGACCGTCGCGTGCAGCGGCGGCACGTCCGCGAAACTCGCGTCGACGACCAACTCTTGGATTCGAGCGCACTGACCGGGCGCCAGTGCGAGCGCGTACTGCCGCGGTTGCCCCGGGAGCAAGTACCAGGCCGGAAGTGCCCGCTCGACGACGACGCTTCCGCCGGCCGCGAGCGCGCGCGCGTGCACGCTGGTTGCGGTCGCGTGGCCGTTCCCGGCATTGAGGAGATCGAATGCCAGAGCTGCCGGGCCGAGATTCGCGCTCGTCACCGTCGTCTGTGGGCGTGCAGCCGGCGAAGCGATGAAGAGCGGGATGCTATAGCGCATGCGCAGCGCCAGGCTCGGGCTGCTCGCAGGGGCGGCAAGCGACGGCAGTTCGCTGACGACGATCCGGTAGTCGGCTTCATGCGCGCCGACCGAACCGGGATAGCCGATCCGCACGATCTGCCGCTCGAGCGGCGCGAGATTCAGCCGCTGCGGGTAGACGATGAGGTCGTCGGTCGGCTCGAGCGCGATTTTCCCGCTCGGCTCTTGGGTCCAACGATAGGCGTGGACTGCGAAGCTCGCCGGATCGTCGCCGACGTCGGCGATCGAGAGGTCGACGCTTCCGCCGTCGTGCACGATCGCGAGTTGTGTCGGGGCGATCGAGATGCTTGCGGCCACCGCGCCCTGCCACACGAGGGACCAGCAGAGCGTCAGCGCGAGCGCAAGCGGCGCACGGCGCTCAGAACGTAACGGTCGCAACCACGGTATCGGCATAGGATGCACTGATGGCGGCGGCCTGCGCGGCCGGAATCGACCCGCAGACGTTGTAGGTGCGCGGCGCGAGCGAGGTCGGGCTCGTCGGTGTGAAGGTCGGCGCGCTGCCGGTATCTGCGAGGCCGTCGCCCCAGGCGGTCGGCGAGGTGTACGTGCAGGCCGAGCCGGGCGTCGTGTTCGGAGGCTGATAGAGGTTGTACGAAAGGGTCGAGGTACCGGTTTTCATGTTGCGCTGACCACTGACCGCGTTGAGACCGGGGCCGAGCGCGATCACGGGCGAACTGCCGGGCGTGCAGGTGATCGTGACCGCGCCGCTTGCGGTCAGTGCGGTCGTCGCGTTGGTGACCGCCGGATCGTAGTTGCCGAAGTTGACGTTCGAGGTCGTGATCGCGCAATCGGAGATCACCGAGGCCGCGATTTGGAGATTCGCGGAATTACTGCCGGCCCAAGCCGGCGCCGCGAGCGCGGCACATCCGCTCGCAGCAATGAGAGCCGCGAGCAAGCGGGCGGTCCGTCGCGTGGAAAGCATCGGCGCTGAAGTTCCTTTCGGTGGCAGAGGTCGTGAGCCGGAGCACACTATGTGTCTTCGGCAGCGCGCGGTCCGGACTGAAGTCCGTTACGCGTTCTGGACGCAAGCGACCCCAGGGCGCGGCTTAGCCCGGCCCGTGAACCCCCATTCTTCGCCGCCGCAAGGTCCGATCGGCGGGCCTTCCGCCCGTGCCGCGGCAGCGTCGCGTCCGAATCAAAGCCAGCCTTTGTCGCGCGCGATGCGCGCCGCTTCGATGCGGTTGGCGGCGCCGGTCTTGCCGATGGCGGCGGAGAGATAGTTTCGCACCGTCCCTTCGCTGCAGGCGAGCTGCTCGGCGATCGCGGCAGCGGAGAGGCCGTCGGCGGCCAGGCGCAGGGCGGCGCGCTCGCGTTCGCTGAGAGGATCGCGATCGGTCCACGAATCGACCGCCAGCTCGGGATCGATGGCGCGTAGGCCTGCGTGGACGCGACGGACGGCTTCGGCCAGCTCGCGGGCCGGGCGTTCCTTGAGGACGTACCCCGCGACGCCCGCGTCGAGCGCCCGCTGCAGGTAGCCCGGGCGCGCGAAGGTCGTCACGATCACGACCCGCGCCCGCGCCCGGCGGCGCCGCAACTCGGCCGCGAACTCGAGGCCGCTCCTCCCGGGCATCTCGATATCGGTGAGCACGACGTCGGGATCGTACGTGTCGACGGCGCGCAATGCATCGTCGGCGTTCGCGGCCTGGGCGACGACCTCGATATCCCGTTCGAGTGAGAGCAGCGCGCCCAGCGCCCCGAGCACCAGGTGCTGATCCTCAGCGATCACGACGCGAATCGGGTGCGCGTCGCCGACTCCGCTCACGTCGCGAGCGGGAACGAGAGCACGAGCCGCGTGCCGAGCGTGCCGTCGCGCACGAGCGTGCCGCCGAGCGCCTCGACCCGCTCGCGCATTCCGGCGAGACCCGAACCTTCGGGGGCGTTGCCGCCGCGGCCGTCGTCGCGGACTTCGAGCCTGCAGTTCGCGCCGACGCGCTCGATCGAGAGCCGGCAGACGCGCGCGCCGGCGTGGCGGACGACGTTGGTCACCGCTTCCCGCAGCGCGAGGGACAGCACGCCTTCCTGGGTCGACGTCAGATCGAGCGGCATCGCGTCGCAGACGAGCGACACGTTTGCGGCCGCCAGGACCTCGCGGGCGCGCACGATCTCATCGGCCAGGCTCGGCGCGCGATACCCCACGATCGCTTCGCGCAACTCGCCGAGCGACGTGCGCGCGATCCGCTCGACCTCGCGAACTTCGCCGGCCGCGCGCGCGGGGTCGCACTCCGCGAGCCGCGCCGCGAGCTCCGACTTGAGCGCGATCACGCTGAGCGTATGGCCGAGCACGTCGTGCAGATCGCGCGCGATCCGTTCGCGCTCGGCGACTTTCGCGAGCCGCTCCACTTCTTCGCGCGCCAGGCGAAGCTCGCAATTCATGGCCTGCATCCGCCGCGACTCGACGCAGAGTGCGCCGACCGCGCCCGCGATCAAGAGCCATGAGCCCAGTTCTGCCAAAGGAACCCGCTCGAGGCGAAGCCCAACCGCCGTGATGAGCAGATAGAGGCAGAGGCGAGGCCACGCGATTGATGGTGGGTCGAGAAACGCGAGCGTAGCCGCACCGTAGATGAGAAACGCGGCCGCGCCGACGTTGAAGGATTCGGCGGCTATGCCGAGCGCGAGCATTCCGGCTACGACCAAATACCCGACCCAGTTCTTGCCGCGGTAGCCGAGTACGTAGAGCGGGAGAAATGCCCCGATGGCGCCGAGCGTCAAAAGCCACGCTCGCGCGTTTGAGTGCGAGACGACCGGATCGATGAAAAGAAAGCCGAGATAGAGCAAATTGACGTACGGGAGCGCTCCGAGGCCCCACCCCTTCGGTACGATCCTGAAGCGGTCGAACCAGCGAACGTCGCTCGGCCTGCTAGCCATACGACGGACGTTCGTCGCGCATCCAGGCGAGCGCTGCCACGGTGACGCCGAACGACGTGAAGGCAAGGAGCGCGATGACGTGGACCGCGATCGCCCCGTCGCCGAAGCCGATCGTATCGAGCGCGAGCTGCCCGAGGTGGAAGGTCGGAAAGACGACCGCGACATGCCGCAAGAACGCCGGCAGCTGGTCGAGCGGGATCCAGAGGCCCGAAAGAAACGACATCGGCAGGTAGATCAGATTGACGAGCGGTGCCGCGGAACTCGGGCCCGCGAGCAGACCGAACGCCAGGCCGAGCGCGCAGAACGGGACGGTTCCGGCGACGAGCGTCAGCGCGAGGACGAGCCACTCCGCAAGCGGCAGCCGAACGCCGCCGAAGCTCGCACCGACGGCGAACATGGCGACGACGATCGCAGCCGCGAAGACGGCGCAGGTCACGGTCCGCGCGAGGAAGTACGCGCCGATCGGCATCGGGCTCGCGCGCTTGAGGGTGAGCCAGCCGCGTCCGCGCTCGATCGCGACCCCGACGCCGAACGAGAAGAGCGCCGCGCCGACGATCCCGAACGTGCCGTAGGTCGCCAGCAGATAGGTTGCAATCGCGGCGCCGTGGGCGTGGCCTTGCGCGAAGATGACCCCGAAGAAGACGTAGAACGCGAGTGGGAAGAGCAACGTCGGCAGCGCGTAGGCCGGCGTCCGCACGAGCGTCAGCAGGTCCGCGCGCGTCTCGTGGAGGGCCGTGACGAGCGTTCTCATGCGACAAACTCCTCGGTCGAAGCGGCGGCTTCGCGGGATGCGGATGCGGTGACGGCCAGATACGCGGACTCCAAATCGCCGCGCGAGACTTCGAGGACGGCGCAGGCTGCATCGCGCGCGTAGAGCGCGCGCAAGGTTGCATCGGCGTCGCTCGTGACCAGCTCGCGCTCGCGCAGCGTTGCGCGCGTGCTCTGCACGGCCGGCAGCGCGGCGAGCGCTTCCGGCGAGAGCGCCGTGCGGCAACGGATCGTGATCCCGACGAGCGAGCGCTTGAGCGAATCGACCGTCCCTGCGACGACGATCTTGCCCCCGTTGATGACCGCGACGCGGTCGGCGAGCGCTTCTGCTTCGGTGAGGTAGTGGGTCGTGAGCAAGATGCTGCGTCCGGCGGCGACCAGCGCGCGGATCCGCTCCCAAATCACCGCGCGCGCCTCGACGTCGAGGCCGACGGTAGGCTCGTCGAGTACGAGCAGATCGGGATCGCCGCAGACCGCGAGCGCGAAGAAGAGCCGTTGCCGCTGGCCGCCGGAAAGTTCGCCCGCGCGCCGGCCCTCGAGGCCCTCGAGTTTCGCGAGCCGGATCGTCTGGGCAACCGGAAGCGGTGTGGGATAGTAGCGCGAGAAGAGGCCGATGTGCTCGCCGACCGTCAGCGTCGCTGGAATCGTCGAGACCTGCAGCATTGCGCCGATGCGCGTGCGTGTCTCTCGCCGGCGCGGGTCGCGGCCGAAGACCGTCGCATTCCCCGCGCTCGGCTGCAGCAGCCCGAGCAGCGTCCGAACGGCGGTGGTCTTGCCGGCGCCGTTGGGCCCGAGCAGCGCGAGCGTCTCGCCGGGCCGCACCTCGAGCGAGAGGTCGCGTAGCGCGACCGTCTTGCGGAAGAGTTTCGAGACGTGGTCGAGCCGGGCGGGAACGGGAACATCGTGCATGCGTGTGACCTCCGTACCGATCTTCGCAGCACCCCGGCCGACGAGAAGAGCGTCCCGTCACGGCTCCGCGATGACGCTCGTCATCCCGACGCTTCGGCGAGTGCGCGTTCCAACGTCATGCTCGCACCCTCGTTCCAAGCGGCCGCGAAAGCCTCCGCGCCGAGGGCGGCGCGAACGGCGGCGAGGGTCCCTTCGTAGCGCGCGACGTCGGATGGGAAACGTGGCGAGCCGATCTCGCGGCGCAGCGCCTCGGCGGCTCCCAGCAGGTGCGCGGCGCGCAGCGGCTCGCCCAGGGTGCACAGCACCGGCGCGAACTCTTCGCAGATCGCGGCGGAGGCCGATTTGCTGCCGAGCGTCTCGAGGATCCGCAGCGCTTCGCGGTAGCGGAGGCGCGCGGCTTCGGGTTCGCCGGTCGCGTAGGCGACCGCTCCGAGATTGGCGAGCGCATAGGCGATCACGGTCGTGTATTCGAGGTTGCGCCCGATCTCCAAACTCTCGCTGAACAGCTCGTGGGCGCGCTGATATTCGCGCTCGCCGAGCTTGGCGAGTCCGAGCTTGAGCAACGAATGAGCGAGCCCGGAATCGTCGCCGAGGCGGCGCCGCAGGAGCGCGCTCTCTTCGGCCAGCGCCGCGGCTTCTTCGAACTCGCCGAGCGAATAGGCGACGGTCGAGAGGTTCGCGAGCGAGTTGGCGACCCCGAGGTCGCGGCCGAGGCGCCGGCGGATCGCGAGGCTCTCCTCGTGGGCGGCCCGCGCACCGGCGGCGTCGCCGCGAAAGTGCAGCATGATGCCTAGCGAGGTCAGCGAGCCGCTCAGCCCGGTTTCGTCGCCGGCGGCGCGTTGCAGCGCGATCGCGCGCTCGCACGGTTCGCGCGCGGCGGTGAATTCGCCGACCCCCGAGAGCAGCACGACCTGGGCGTGCAGCGCCTTCGCGCGGACGGCCGGCGGCACCGGCGGAGTCGCGTTCTCCGCGAGTTCGAGCAGGTTGCGCAGCCACGTCAGCGCTTCGGAGTAGTAGCCGCGCATCCACCAGAAGCGCCACAGCGAGCCCGCCAAGCGGAGGCCGAGTTCGAGCGAGCGGCTCTGAACCGCCCACTGCAGCGCCGCCCGCACGTTTGGGTGCTCGCGCTCGAGTTCGGCGACGTCCTCTCTCGAACGTCCGGTCGGCGGCTCGCCGCGCTCGACGAACGCGAGGAAGTACGCGGCGTGCCGCCGCTGCGCGTCAGCGAGTTCGTCCGCTTCGAGCAAGCGCTCCAGACCGAACTCGCGCAGCATCTCCAGCATCCGAATGCGCGGTTCGCCGTCGCGCTGCTCCTCGACGGTCACCAGGTTCTTGTCGACGAGCGCCGCCAGCCGCGCGAGCAGCGAAGCCTCTTCGCGGAGCGGCCCGTCCCCATCGCAGACGCGCTGGGCCGCTTCGAGCGAGCAGCCGCTCGAGAAGACGGCGAGCCGGCGAAAGAGCTGCTGCTCGTCGGCTTCGAGCAGATCGTAACTCCAGGCGATCGCGCTGCGCATCGTCTGCTGCCGCGCGGGCAAATCGAGGGCGCCGTCGGCCAGGATCGGCAGGCGGCGCGCGAGCCGCGCGAGCAGCGCCTTCGGCGGCAAGAGTGTGAGGCGCGGCGCCGCCAGTTCGATCGCGAGCGGCAGTCCCTCGAGC
>JBOHTX010000094.1:0-7608 GCA_050733855.1 Vulcanimicrobiaceae bacterium | reverse complement strand
AACGGATCCCGGCGAGCGCCGCTCCCGCGGCCGGTGCCGTCACCGATCTGCCGGCGGTCCCGCCGCGCGAGATCGAGCCGTACGCCGAAGAACTCTTGCGCGCGGTCGCGGCCGGCATGTCGCTCGTCTCGTCGTACCGCCGTCACGGACACCTGGCGGCGAACCTCGATCCGCTCGGCTCCGCGCCGCCCGGCGACCCCGCGCTCGATTGGCGCACGTACGGGCTCACGCCCTCGATCATGTCGGCGGTCCCGGCCGCAATTCTTCGCACGAAACTGCCGGGCACGACCCTGGCGGAGATCGTCAACGAGCTGCGCCGCACCTACAGCGCGACGATCGCCTACGAAGTGGAGCACATCGCCAACATCGAGCAGCGCGAGTGGCTGCGCGAGTATATCGAAAGCGGTGCGCACTTCCGTGCGCTGGCCCCCGAGAGCGCGCGCCGAGTGCTCGGCCGGCTCACGAAAGTCGAGGTGTTCGAGCGCTACCTGCGACGGACGTATCTCGGGCAGAAGACCTTCTCGGTCGAGGGCCTCGACGTCACGATTCCGATGTGCGAGGAGATCCTCACCGAGCTGGCCGCCGACGGCGTGCAGACGGTGGTGCTCGGGATGGCGCACCGCGGGCGGCTCGCGACGATCGCGCACGTCGTCAACCGGCCCTACGAAGAGATTCTCGCCGAGTTCGAGGCCGCCGATCTGCGGGGCGAAGGCGCGGGCGACGACGACGCGACCGGCGACGTCAAGTACCACCACGGCGCCGGCGGCACGTATCCCGCGCCGAGCGGCGAGATCGCGGTCGTGCTCGCCAACAATCCAAGTCACCTCGAGGCGGTCGACGGCGTCGTGGAGGGCCGCACGCGTGCGCTGCAGACCGATCGCTCCGAGCGGCTCGCGCGCATGGAATTCGGGCGCGCCGCACCGCTGCTCATCCACGGCGACGCGGCCTTCTCCGCGCAAGGCGTCGTCGCCGAAGTGCTCAACCTGCAGGCGCTGGAAGGCTACGCGACCGGCGGCACGATCCACCTGATCGCGAACAACCAGATCGGCTTCACGACCGATCCGCGCGAAGCGCGCTCGACCCGCTACGCTTCCGACCTCGCCAAGGGCTTCGACGTTCCAATCGTGCACGTCAACGCGGACGACGTCGAAGCGTGCATGGCGGCGGTCAATCTGGCGGTCGATTTTCGCCGCCGCTTCGGACACGATGCGATCGTCGACGTGATCGGCTACCGCCGTTTCGGTCACAACGAAGGCGACGAGCCGGCCTACACCCAGCCCGACATGTACGAGCGGATCAAGAACCATCCGACCGTGCGCGAACTGTTTGCGCAAAAGCTGATCGCGCAGGGGATCGTGGGCGCGGACGAGGTGAACGCGCTGGTCGCCGCGGCGAGCGAGCGGCTGGCCGAGGCGCATCGCAACGTCAAAGGCGGCGCCTGGCAGGAACCGGTCGGGCCGCACGTCGCCGCGGGCGAGAGCGAGCCGCCGGCAGCCGAGCGCGCCGCGCCGGCGCAACTGCTCGCCTGGAACGACGAACTCGTCGCCGTTCCGAGCGACTTTACCGTGCATCCCAAGCTCGTGCGCCAGCTCGAGCGCCGCCGCGCGACCTTTGCAAGCGAGGGCGAGGGCGATTGGGGACTGGCCGAAGGGCTCGCCTTCGCCTCGCTGCTCGGCGAGGGGATCCCGGTGCGGCTCTGCGGCCAAGACACGCAACGCGGAACCTTCTCACAGCGCCACCTCGTGCTGCACGATGCCAAGAGCAACGCCCGCTATGCGCCGATCCAGCATCTCGCGCGTTCGCGCGCCTCCTTCGAGGTCTACAATAGCCCGCTCTCCGAGTACGCCGCGCTCGCATTCGAGTACGGTTACGCCGTCGAGGCGCCGAACGTGTTGGTCCTGTGGGAAGCGCAGTTCGGCGACTTCAACAACGGCGCGCAAGTGGTGATCGACCAATTCATCGCGGCCGGACAAGCGAAGTGGGGCGAAAGCTCGCGGTTGGTGCTGCTGCTGCCGCACGGCTACGAAGGCTCCGGCCCCGAACATTCGAGCGCGCGCATCGAGCGCTTTTTGCAGCTCTCGGCCGAGGGCAACGTCCACGTCGCAAACTGCTCGACGGCGGCGCAGTACTATCATCTTTTGCGCCTGCAAGCGCACGAGGCGCGCCCGCGCCCGCTCGTGATCTTCACGCCCAAAAGCCTCTTGCGCGTGCATGCGGCGGGCGCCCGAATCGAAGAACTCGCCGAGGGTTCGTTCCGCGAACTGATCGACGACCCGCGCAGCGATCGCCCGCGCGACCGTATTCGCCGTCTGATTCTGTGTTCGGGAAAGATCTATTACGATCTGATCGGCCACGAACGCTACCCCGCCGCAGACGCGACGGCGATCGCGCGGGTGGAACTCCTCTCGCCGCTACCGATCCAGGCGATCGTCGATCTGCTCGAGAGCTATCCAAAACTCGAGCGGGTGATCTGGGTCCAAGAGGAGCCGCAAAACATGGGCGCGCGCGCCCACGTGCGGCGCCGCATCGTCGAGCGGCTCCCGCACGCGATCGCCGACGTCGACTACATCGGCCGCCCCTATCGCGCGAGTCCCTCCGAAGGCTACGGCGGCGCCCACGCGCTGGAACAAGAACGGATCCTGCGCGCCGCGCTGAGCGAGGAAGCCGCTAGCTGAAGTTCGGGCGTCACTCCAACCTGCCGGCCGGCGCGACCCACCGGCATCGCTGGCCTGTGACCGCGGCGATGATATCGAAGTCGGCATCGTAGTGGAGCACGCCGATGGCGAGTTCCTCGGCGGCGGCGGCGATGAGCAGATCGGGAATTTTGCGGCCGCGTCGACCGCGTGCGGCTAGCAAGCGTTGGACCGCGAGCGCACGCCGGACGTGCGCCGCGGTCGTCTCGACGGGGGAGAAGGCCGCCAGCGCGCCGACGAGCTGATCCCATTCTGTGGCGTTGCGTGCCGAATAGCCAACTTCGAGGTCCGAGATCGTCGCTCGACCAAGCTCGCCGGCTCCGGCTAAGGGTTCGACGACCTTGCGAACGGCCGGTTGACCGAGGCGCTTGATCACGCTGGTATCGAGGAGAAACCTCAGCGCCACGCTGCTTCGCGATCGTCGAGACGCGCACGGGCCAGCACGTCGAGAGCGGCGTAAATCCGGCGCTCTCGCTGGGACGTCGCGCGCCGCAGTGCCTCATTCACGGTGTCTTTGATCGTGATCGTGCCGAGTTCCGCGCGTGCTGCCCGGAGCGCCTTCTCATCGACATCCACCAAGTGCTTCGCCATCGCTGATATATATGACGAACCGTATCGTATATCCTCGTCGTCCGGCCGTGTCGTCGATCGGCTTTGGCATTCAGCCGATGACGTGGAGCCCCGGGAAGACCCTGCGCAAGAATTCGGCATCGCGGGTAGCGAAAGCCCCGGCCTCGACGGCGTGAGCACCGATGACAAAGTCGGCGACCAGTCGCCGCGGGCTTCGCCCGCCTGCCGAACGCCGACGGTGCGCGTACGCGCCGAACGCGGCGGCGGCACGGCGCCAGCTTGTTTCCGAAAGGCTCCATTGGACGGCGATGGCGAGGTCCGCGAGAAACGCCGCGACGCCGGCCTCCGTCGCACCGGGATGTGCCATCAGCTCGGCGTGAACGATCGGTGTGACGACGAGGGGCCCGCGGCGAGCGGCGTGCAGCACAATATCTCGCGCTCGGCCGACCGCCGCCGCGTCGTTGCCGGCGAGAAGATCGACCAAGACGTTCGTATCGAGCGCGGTCAACGAGCTATTCGCGTGCGACTCTCCGCTTACGTCATCTGTTGCCGGATGCCACGCTCCGAAGGCGGCCGAATCCCGTCGTTCCTGACCTAATCGATACAGACGACGACCGCGCGCCTGCCGCCGCCGGCGCGGGCGTAGGCTTCGGCGAGCATGGCGTCGGCGATCTTCGGGCCGCGCCAGCGGGCTTGGGCGTCGGGAGCGAGGGTGTCGATCGGATCGAAGTAGGCGAAGAGCCGTCCGGGCTTGACGCTCGGGGCGGCGTAGACGGCGATCCCGTTTTCGCGGTCGTAGTATTCGAAGCTGTGGACGTCGCGTTTGCCGCCGCCGCCGGGGGCGTCGCAGACGAAGGTCGGGGTGTTGAAGCCGGCGGTCGAGCCGCGCACGAATTTCTCGACGTCGAGCGCAGTTTGGATCGGCGTGCGCAGGTCTTCGACGCCTTTCACCAGGTCGTGCATGTAGACGTAGTAGGCGTGAACGTTGAGGTAGCCGAGGCGGCGCACCAGAAGTTGCATCGCGCGCGGGTCGTCGTTGACGCCGCGGATCAGCACGCTCTGGTTGCGCACCACAATCCCGCGGTCGAAGAGCACCTCGAGATCGCCGAACTGATTGAACGCGAAGAGCGGTAGTGCCCTTGCTCGCCGTGGGCCGGACTGACGCTCGAATCCATGTCCAGCACGATCTCTTGCGTTGAGCGGCTCGCGCGAACTCGGTCGATCCAGTTACCGGAGAGATCGGCAAACGCGCGGAGATTTTTAGGCGCTCCAAGCCAATCCATTTCGGAGCGCCCCCTCGTGATCGTTTCCCTTCATCGCGTCGTTGGTCGATAGCTTCACGGCTTGAGTGGTGCACAGGCAGGAAGGGCCGGGACACGTTCGCGGCGAGTCTTCGCGGGTGGGCCGGTTCGACGTGGCGTAACATCCGAAAATCGCGGGGGCCCAAGGAGTTAGAGCGCGCGAGCATGCGGAAATCTCCTCTGAGATGCCCGCGCCGATGCGGTATCGAGCGAAGTCTGCGGCGCGCGCCGCTCCTGCGTCGGCGAGTATCGCGCCTTTGGCCGGCAGCGCAAGGCTGAAGGGGCGCGCCAAGGACCGGACCGAATCGGGCGTCGATGGACCAGCCTGTGCGCAATTCGTATCCGGGAGGGTGGCGACCGGTGCGCTACGAGCAGCGTTGCCGCGAGCGTAAGGCTCTGCTCGACGAGGCGCTGCGCGACGCAGTCGATGTCTGTCACGGGCGCGCCGAGGTCGCTCGACTCTTTGCATTCGGCTCGTACGCGCGGGACGAGGTTTCGCCGTGGAGCGACCTCGATCTGCTCGTCGTCACCGACGGTGATCCGCGCTCGGCGGTCGCCGCGATCTACGCGCGCGGCACGCTCGGAAACGTGATCGGGGCGCAAGCCGATGGGTGGCCTGCGCGTCTGGCTCGCAATCCGTTCGGCGAGTCGATCATGCGCGACCGCAAGGAGATCTATGCACGTTCCGAAGGATGAGCGGGTCGCACGTTGGCGCGCCGCTGCGCAGCAAGATCGCGACCTCGCGCAATCGATTGTCAAGACGTTTCCTCATCTTGCCTGCTATCACGCGCAGCAGGCAGCGGAGAAAGCGTTGAAGGCGGCGATCACCGCGCTGCAGGGCGACGCAGTTCCGACGCACCTCGGGCGCACGCTACTCGCGGCGCTTTCGGACTTGGGGGCGCTTCCGCCGGGTGAGGTGCGTGTCGCCGTGCTCGCGCTCGACGCCTACTACATCCCGACCCGCTACCCCGATGCGCTCGATTTCGCGGATGCCGCGGCGATGTACGGCGCCGAAGAGGCGCGCGCCGCGGTAGCGCAGGCCGACCTCGTGCTACGCTGGGTCGACGAGCGTTAGCCGAGCGCCGTCCGCAGCAACGCCCCCGCGAGCGCGCCCTCGCCGCCGGCGCCGGCGTAGGCTTCGGCGAGCATGGCGTCGGCGACCTTCGGGTCGCGCCAGCGGGCTTGGGCGTCGGGAGCGAGGGTGTCGATCGGGTCGAAGTAGGCGAAGAGCCGTCCGGGCTTGACGCTCGGGGCGGCGTAGACGGCGATGCCGTTTTCACGGTCGTAGTATTCGAAACTGTGGACATCGCGTTTGCCGCCGCCGCCGGGGGCGTCGCAGACGAAGGTCGGGGTGTTGAAGCCGGCGGTCGAGCCGCGCACGAATTTCTCGACGTCGAGCGCAGTTTGGATCGGCGTGCGCAGGTCTTCGACGCCTTTCACCAGGTCGTGCATGTAGACGTAGTAGGCGTGAACGTTGAGGTAGCCGAGGCGCCGCACCAGAAGTTGCATCGTGCGCGGGTCGTCGTTGACGCCGCGGATCAGCACGCTCTGGTTGCGCACCACAATCCCGCGGTCGAAGAGCACGTCGAGCGCGCGGCGGGTGATCTCGGTGATCTCGTTCGGGCTGTTGAAGTGGGTGTGGACGACCACTTCTTTGCGCAGCCGCTTGCCGTGTTCCACGACGTCCGCCAGCGCCGCGACCCAGGGGTGATCGGTGAGCAGCTTCATCGGCATCACGGCCGGCCCTTTGGTCGCGAAACGCAGGCGGCGCAGGTGCGGGATCGCGAGCAGCGCCTCGCCGATGGTCGTGAGCGACTTCGGCGCGAGCTGGTAGGCGTCGCCGCCGGAGATCACGATGTCTTCGAGTTCCGGGCGCGAGGCAACGTAATCGAAGGCGTCATGCCATTGGCGCGGCGTTTTGGCGAGCGGGACCTTTTCGACCACGTCGGTATCAGCGCCGATCGCGTAGCTGCGCGTGCAGAAGCGGCAATAGACCGGGCAGACGGCCAGCGGAAGGAAGAGCGCCTTGTCGACGTAGCGGTGCGTCAGTCCCGGGACCGGCGAATCCTCGAGTTCGTGGAGCGAGTCGAGCGTGAGGCGCGGGTGATCGGGGAGCAAGGCCGAGCCGAGCGGCAGAAACTGGCGGCGAATCGGGTCCTCGTACGGACGGCTCCAGTCGACGAGCGCGATTAGGTACGGCGAGATGCGGACCGCCATCGGTGCGCGATGAAAGCCAACGCGCACGTCTTCAAGAAACGAAGGCTCGACCAGCTCGCCGATCGTCTCGAACAGTTCCTCGGGCGATTTGACCGACTGCCGGCCTTGCCAAATGTGATCGAGAAAGGTCGCTTCGTCGATCTCGCGATAGCGCGGTATCGCGCGCCAAAACTCGCCGCCGCGCAGCTCGCGGTGCGCGAGCGCCTCAGGCGGAGTCGGGGGTTTGAGCGTGCGCTCTTCGGGGATTGCGGCTTCCATCAGGCGTCTCTTTCCGGTGCTCGTCTTTAGAGCGATTCCGCCGACCCGCTTTTGGCCGCCCCGAGTTGCATCGGGGTGCCGGAGCGCTGGCCGGGGGAGAAGCGAATCACGAAGTAGCGCCGCAGCGCCGCATGGTTGCGCAGCAAGCCGAGCGCGTATTCGGCGTGGCCGCGCACGAAGCCGTTGCCGATCAGCATCGTCAGGTCGCGGCCAAAACCTTCGGCGCCGAGCGCCGCGGCCGTGAACGAGGTGCACATCGAGAAGAAGCAGATCGTGCCGCCGTCGCGCGTGACGAGGATGGTGCCGGCCTCGCTGCCCGCGACGTTGACGCAATTGATCGTCACGTGTGCGCCCGCGGGCAGCGCATCGCGCGCGGCTTCGCGCAGGCCGAGCGCATCGCGGGCGTCGGCCTCGACGAACGCGTCGACGTAGCCTTCGGAGAGCAAGAGCCGGGCGCCGGCGGTCGAGCGGTCGGGGCCGATTCCGACGACGCGGCCGCTCCGGCCGACCCGTTCGCGCGCGGCCACGCACGAGAGCAGTCCCGCCTTGCCGTCGGCGCCGACCACGGC
>JBOHTX010000093.1:0-7672 GCA_050733855.1 Vulcanimicrobiaceae bacterium | reverse complement strand
ATCGGAATCTTTTCGGCGCAACGCGTGCCGATGACGGCGATGCCGCAGATGGTCGCCGCCTTCAACGGCGCCGGCGGCGGCGCGGCGGCCCTGGTCGCTCTCGGCGAGATCCTGCGGGTCTCGCACGGCGGCGCACCGATCCCGAGCGAGGCCGCGGTCACGGGCTCACTGACCGCGATCATCGGTTCGATTTCGTTCGCGGGTTCGATCGTCGCGTTCCTTAAACTTCAGGAAGTGATGACCGGCCGCCCGATCGTGTATGCGGGCCAGCAGATCGTCAACGGCCTGTTGCTGGCGGCGATCGTGGTCTGCGCCGGCCTCGTCATCGCGGGTTACGATCCGGTGCGCTTTCTCGTGCTGGCGCTGCTCGGCTCGCTCGCGCTCGGCATCCTGTTCGCGCTCCCGATCGGCGGCGCCGACATGCCGGTGATCATCTCGCTGCTCAACTCGTTCACCGGCTTGGCCGCGGCGCTGACCGGCTTCGTACTCGCCAACAACGTGCTGATCATCGCGGGGGCGCTGGTCGGCGCCTCCGGCACGATCCTGACGCTCTTGATGGGCAAGGCGATGAACCGCAGCGTCACCAACGTGCTCTTCGGCGCGTTCGGCGCGGTGCACGGCAGCACCGCGAGCAGCGGCGCGGCCTCGATGGAGAACGTTCGCTCGCTCGGGCCTGAGGACGTGGGCGCCATGCTCGCCTACGCCGACCGGGTGATCGTGGTCCCGGGCTACGGGATGGCGGTCGCGCAAGCGCAGCATTCGATCCGCGAGCTGGCGGACCAGCTCGAGAAGCGCGGCGTCGAGGTGAAGTACGCGATCCACCCGGTCGCCGGCCGGATGCCGGGACACATGAACGTGCTGCTCGCCGAAGCGAACGTGCCCTACACCTCGCTCTTCGATATGGACGAGATCAATCCCGAGTTCGAACGCGCCGACGTTGCGCTCGTGGTCGGCGCCAACGACGTGACCAACCCGGCTGCCCGCAGCGATCCGAACTCTCCGATCTACGGGATGCCGATCCTCGACGTCGACAAAGCCCAGAACGTGATCGTGCTCAAGCGTTCGATGAAATCGGGCTTCGCCGGGATCGACAACCCGCTCTACGAGGAGCCCAAAACCGCGATGCTCTTCGGCGACGCCAAGAAATCGATCGACGCCGTAGTCGGCGCCGTCAAAACGATGTAGCGTCGCGCCCCACCGTTACGCTGTCCTGAGATAATCCACGAGGATTTGGGCGTGCGCGGATGCAGGTGCACGATGCAACCTCGCAGCAGCCGCCGCCGTGGAGGGCGCAGTCGTGTCCGCACCGTTCGCAAGGCAAGGGCGTTGCGCGCGCACTCAACGGCGCGGTCGGAAGGAAAGCGTCGTCGCCTTCGGGTCGGTGGCGAATCCGGGCATGCAACGCGAAGCGACGGTCACCTGGCGCCGATGCACGGACCTCCGTATAAATCGCTTCGCGCACATCGTCGAATTGCGCAGGGACGGTGTGCCGACGCGATGCCGCGAGCGCTCGCCCGAAGGCGCTCTGCGCGGGCGCGACGATTCGGAGCCGATCGCCGAGCTGCGCATACTGTCGAGTGAGTACGCGGAGGATGCTCGCGGACGCCCGCTCGCAATCGACGAACATCACCGCGATCGGGACTCCGGGATCGGAGGCGGCGTCGCGGATCGCATCCTCGAGCGACGGGCCGTCCGCGTGATCGATCTCGCCGAAGACGTGGACGATCGCGAGTTTGCCGACGAGTCGGGTGACGACGAACGCCGGCGACTCTCGTCGCATACTCACCTCGCCGGCGCGCCGCGGCGGCAAGCCGCTTGCGCGACTCGATGGGCGCATCAGCCGGCCCGCTCGTCCGGGATCTCGCGCTTGGGCAGCGCTCGGCCGGACGAACCGCAGGCCGCTGCGATCGCTTCGTGGTGACGCTCGTAGAGCGGTGGGACGCTGCGGGCGGGCAAGTGCGTCAGATACCGTCGCGTCTGACTCTCGGCCGAGGCGGCGATATGCAGGCGGGCTCCGAGCCGTTTGTACTGCCGCATCAGGAGCGCGACGCAGCAATCGCCCACGAACGAGCGGCCGACGAATACGACCACGACCTGGCCCTCGTTCGCGCCGGCCGCCTCCCGCATCGCCTGGGCGAACCGAAAGCTCTGTTCGTCGGCGACGCTACCGAAGACGTATACGATCGAGATGCTGCCGAGCCTGGTTATCGAAAAGCGCGGCACTTGTACGAACATTTTCGCTACGCCCCTCACACGCCGACGCCGACGCAACGCTCCGCGCGCGGGCTGCGCACGCCGACCCATTGCCACGCGGGCCCGACTTCCCAACCACTCCGCCGCTGCGTCGCCGCGGTGCGGCGGGTTTCAACCATAACCTCTGCAGCGCGCTGGTTCTGTACGCTTTCGACGAAATTGCCCGGGCCCGAGCGAACCTTCGACGGCCGCAACCCGGGTGCGGCGATAGCGCGCGCTCGCGATCCGCTTGTTGGCCGCGCCGTCGCCAGGCGAGCCGCGGCGCCCCCTCGCGCCGGATCGTCGCGCAACCGCTCATCGTACGGCGGCGACCACGGCGCTTCTGTACGCTTTCGGCAGGATGTCGCCGGGTGGAAACGAGAATCGCGGCGCCACGAGGAGGGCGGGTCGCATGGGAACCAAGCGCACGGCGAAGCGCGACGTCAGCGTCGGCGAGGGTTTACCGTTCCGGAACAGCATCTTGGCGCTGCTAGGAGAGCCGGACCGGGCGCGGATACGAGCGGAGGGCGAGCCGGCGGATTTCGCTCTTCGACAGACCGTGTACGACGCGCAAGAACGCATCGACGCCGCCTACTTTCCGATCGATTGCGTCCTCTCGGTCGTGACGCGCATGGAGGATGGCAGCTTGATCGAGGTCGGTACGATCGGTCGCGAGGGGTACGACTGCGATTCCGCTGATCATGGGCGCCGACACCACGGCGAACGACAGCTTCTGTCAAGTCGAGGGTCGCGCTTGGAAGTTACCCGCCGGCCTGGTACGTGCGCTGCTGGAATCGAGCCGCGAATTCCGCATGGCGATGGACCGCTACTTGCAAGCCTACGTCAACATGCTCGGCCAGATGGCGGGCTGCAACGGGTTGCACAGCGTGCTCGAACGCTGCTCGCGCTGGCTGCTGATGACCCAAGACCGCGTCGACCGCAGCGAGTTCTCGATGACCCACGAGTTCCTGGCGGCGATGCTCGGCAGCCGCCGCTCGGGCGTGACCGTCGCGGCGGCGACGCTGCAAGGCGCGGGGTACATCAGCTACCGGCACGGTCACGTCGCGATCCTGGATCGCGCCGGCCTCGAGTCGACCGCCTGCGAGTGCTATCGGGCCGCGCGCGACCAGTTCGACGCGATGCTGCAGCTCGGAACCGATCCGATTGCCCGCCGCCGACCCGCCGCCCCCGCCAAGGCGACTCGGCGGGCACCGCCCTCGCCCGACGACCAGCACCCCAGAGCGCCTTAGTTCGTCGGCAACGGACCTTCGCGTACGCTCCTCGGGAAGGCAGCGGAGAGGAGCGCAACCTCGTTCGGATCGAGAGCGAGGTCGGCGGCGCGCGCGTTGGCTTCGAGGTGCGCGAGCGCGTTCGCTTTCGGGATCGCGAAGACGGCCGGATCGCGCAGCAAAAAGGCAAGTGCGACCGCCTCGACGCTCACCCCATGATGACGCGCCACCTCGGCGAGGACGCGTTCGCCGTTCGCGGAGCGCGGCCGCCCAAGCGGAGTGTAGGCGACCAGCGCAGCGCCGGCTACCCGTGCCCACGGGAGTTCGTGATCTTCGACGGTGCGCTCGCCGAGATTGTAGAGCACCTGATTGCAGGCGAGGCGCTCGTGCCTTAGCAGGCGTTCGCTTTCGCGCAGGTCCCAGGGGTCGAAGTTGCTGACGCCGAGCGCACGGATTTTCCCGTCGGCGACCAAGCGCTCGAGACCGGCGAGCGTTTCTTCGAGCGCGACCTCGCCGCGCCAGTGCAGCAGGTAACAATCGAGGTAGTCGGTGCGTAGCCGCCGCAACGAGCGTTCGCAGGCCCGCACCACCCCGCGTTCGCTCGCGTTTTTCGGGAGCACCTTGGAGACCAAGAACAATCCCTCGCGCGGATAGGGTGCGATCGCTTCGCCGACGATCTCCTCGGAGCGGCCGTCGCCGTACATCTCGGCGGTATCGATGTGGGTCATCCCAAGCTCGAGTCCACGCCGCAGCGCGTCGCGGTCCGGGAGCGGCCAAGTTCCCTGACCGAGCACCGGAACCGCGACGCCGGTCGGGCCGAACATGCGCGTACGCATCGCGTGCAGTCGAGCCGTCTGCGCTCAACCGGTGCCGAGCACGTCGAAAGCGACGAGCGCGCCGATCAGCGCGATCCCGAGCGCGCCCGCGTACGCCGCCCACGGCGGCATCGCAGCGGAGCGGCCCGCACGCAAACCACGATCGGTCACGGCGTACCGAGCACTTCCGAAGACGCCGATCGCGACTCCCGCGATCGCCATCGCGACCGCGAACGGCGACGAGAGGTGCGCGCTCGGCTGCGCGCGTCCGGTGAGGTGCACGAGTTCCTGCGCGAACAGCGAGAAGCGCGCGATCACGAAGCCGAACGCGACGAAGGCGAGCGCGGTTCGCAGGTACGCGAGATAGGTGCGCTCGTTCGCGAGAACGTCGGTCGGTCTCGGCGCCCCGCCGTCAGCGGCCATCCGCAGGCGATTCGCAGGCGACGCGCTCGGCGCCCGCCGGCCCGTGCCGCCGCACCAGCAACGGCGCGCGGAGCGAGCCGCCAACGCCACGCCTGGGCAGTCGCGATGAAGGGATTGGGCGCGAAGCCCTCGAGCGCCGGGCGGTACGCGTAGACGTACGACGGATTGAAGAGATAGAGGATCGGAAGATCGCGTGCCACGATCCGATCGATCCGATGGTAGAACGCGGCCCGCCGCGCACGCTCGCTCGTGCGCACCGCGAGCGCTTCGAGCCGGTCGACGTTCGGATCGCAGTAGTGCATCGCGTTCTGCTCGCCCCGGCAGCCGAGCAGAAAGCGGTCGTCGGGATCGTTGCCCATCGCCCACGGAACGTACGCGAGATCGAAGCCGCCGCGCGCCAGCACCCCGCCTTCGGCGGCCGGCGCGAAGAGCTGGCTCGCGGCGATCGTCTTGATTTCGACCCGGATCCCGCGCTGCGCGAGCGCCTGCTGCACGTAGGTCGCGACCCGCACGCCCGTATCGGATTCGGGGAACTCCGCGTAGACGAGCGCGAGTTCGCGGCCGTCCTTACGCCGGGTTCCGTCCGGGCCGCGCCGCCAGCCGGCGGCGGCGAGGTCGCGGTCGGCACCCGCGGGATCGAAAGCGGGCTCCGCGACGCGCGGATCGTAGGCCCACGAAAAGCGTGGGCGATCGCTCTGCGCGAGCGGGTAGGCGCCAAGGGTGATCGCGCGCACGATCTCGCGGCGATCGATCGCTTTTGCGATTGCCTCGCGCATGCGCCGCTCGTCGAGCGGTGCATGGCGCAGGTTGAAGGCGAGCCCTGCGATCAGCGCGGTCGGCACGTCGCGTCGCCGCACCGGCGCATGCAGTCGTGCGAGCGCCGCCCACTGCGCGGGGGCGACCAAATTGAAATCGAGCGTACCTGCGCGCAGCAGCACGAGATTGGTCTGCGGGTCGGCGACGATCCGCACGACCACCCGCGCGACCTTCGGCGGACCGCGCCAGTAGCGCGGGTTCGCCGCGTACACGATGCGGTCGCCGCGCTGCCAGCTCACGAAGCGAAAGGGCCCGTCGCCGACGGTCGGCGCGGCGTTGAAGGCCGCTTGCGCGAGCCCCCGCACATCTTCGTTCGCGAGCAGGTGCGCGGGCAACACGTATTGCGGGACCGCGCCGCCGCAAAAAAAAGTCGCAACCGCGGGCGCCCAGGCGCGCCGTAACCTCAATTCGACGGTCCGTGCATCGAGCGCGCGCGCCGACTCGATCAGATCGTAGCCGGCGCGGGTCGCGAGCGGATTACGCGGATCGAGGATCGCGTGCAGGGTGAACAGCACGTCGCGCGCGCTGACCGGAACGCCGTCGCTCCAGCGCACGCCTGGGCGCAGATGGTAGACGAGCCTGCGGCCGTCGCGCGAGAGGCCGCCGTTCGCGACCGTCGGCACCTCCCGCACCAGTGCCGGCACGAGCCGCCCCCGTGCGTCGAGATCGAAGAACGGCTCGAAGAGCAGTCGTGCCAAGGTCGCGTCGATCCCGCCCGGATCCGGGCGCCCGAAAAGCGGGTCGAGGTTCGAAGGGTCAGCCGCGATATCGAAGCGAACGGTCGGCCCCGTTCGCCGTTCGGGCGTGCAGGCTGCGAGCACGCTCGCGAGGGCGGCTGCGACGAGAATCGCACCGGGAGGGGCCCGGATGACCGACCGAGCGAGCACCGCCGCTCGAATGTCCGTCGGTCGCGCGCGTGGCTGGCGGGGCGCGGCGGCCCAGCGGGCAGCTGCGCCGGAATAGTCGGCCTGCCGGCGGCACGCCGCCGGCAGGAGCGCCGAAAGAATCCGGTATATCGTCCGGCAAAGGTCGAATGTTTCTCGATCAAGAAGCGAGGATTTCCGAATGGCTGACTCCTCCGAACCCGACGAACTCGATCTGCGCTTGCTCGAAGCCTTGCAGCGCCATGCGCGTTCGACCTTCGCCGACCTTGGAGCACTCGTCGGCCTCAAGGCGCCGGCCGTCCACGACCGGGTGAAACGGCTCGAAGCGCGCGGCTTCATCCGTTCGTACGCGGCGCTGCTCGAGGCGCGCAAACTCGGTTTCGGCTTGGTCGCATTCGTGAGCGTATACACGACGCCCGAATCGGGCTACGACGCCTTTCACCGCAGCGTCGCCGCGCTGCCGGAGATCTTGGAGATCCACAGCGTCGCCGGCGAGGAATCGTATTTGCTCAAAGTCATCACGCGTTCGACCGCACACCTCGACGATTTGCTCACGCGTATGAAAGCGGTCCCCGGAATCGCGCGGACCAAGACCACGGTCGTGCTTTCGACTCCCTTCGAGCGCGACGGGATCGCGCTCGCAAGCGGCCGGGGCGAGCCCGCCGAAAGCGAGCGCACCGGCCGTTCCGCGCGCCCGCTGCGCGCGGTCGCGAGCAAACCGTGAACGAGCGCCCATCGTGCGAGTACGGCTCGCACCGCGTCCTCGAACCCGCGGGCGCGCTTCCGCAAGCGGCTTGGCGGCTCGATCCCTCCCCGCCGGCGCGCGAGCACGAATTGTGCTGCGAGGTCGAGGCGCTGTGCATCGATTCGGCCTCATTCCGTCAAATCGACGAAGCCTGCGGCGGCGATACCGAGCGGATCGCCGCGCACGTGCTCGCGCTCGTGCGCGAACGCGGAAAACTCCACAACCCGGTCACCGGCAGCGGCGGGATGTTCGTCGGGCGCGTCCGCGAGATCGGCCCGCTGGCGCAGGCGGAGGAAGCGCTCGCCGTCGGCGACCGGATCGCCTCGCTCGTCTCGCTTTCGCTGACGCCGCTGCGGCTCGAGCGAATCGAAGCGGTCGAGCGCGAGACGGCGCGGATCGTCGCGCGCGGCGAAGCGATTCTGTTCGCGGGTGCTCCGCTGGCACGGCTCGGCGACGACATGGCCGATGAGGTTGCGCTCGCGGTGCTCGACGTGGCGGGCGCGCCCGCGCAGACGCGGCGGCTTGCCT
>JBOHTX010000092.1:0-7690 GCA_050733855.1 Vulcanimicrobiaceae bacterium | reverse complement strand
CCCCTCCCCGGCGCGCATTTCATAAATCGCCATGCGCATCAGGAGCCGATCGAGCACGGGCAGACGATCGAGCGTCCAGCCGCGCAAGAGCGGGGCGATCACGGCATCGGCTTCTTCCGAATGCGCGAGCGTCCCGAGCACCAGCTCGCGCACGAAGAGCCGGTGCTCGGCGAGGTCCGTGCGCGCGAGCACCGGCTCGAGGGCGGCGCTCGGCTCGTGGCGCCCGAGTTCGATGCTGTAGAGCGTCTGGAGCGCGAGTTCGCGCGCGTAGCGCCGGGTCACGGCCCGACGGGCGCGCCGGCAGCCCGAACGAGCGCCGGCAAGAAATCGATCCCCACGCCGCCGGCGCGAAAATGTGGGTCGGCAAGGACCCGGCGCGCCACCGCCGTCGTGGTTGCGACTCCCTCGAACTGGGTTTCGCGCAGGGCGGCGTCGAGCCGGTCGAGCACTTCGTCGCGGTCTGCGCCCCAGGCGACGACCTTCGCCAGCAACGAATCGTAGTACGGCGGCACGATCATCCCCCCGTACGCGTGAGAATCGACCCGCACCCGGTAGCCGCCCGGCAGCGCGACCCGGCCGAGCATCCCAGCCGCGGGCGCGAAGCCGCGATCGGCATCCTCGGCGTTGATCCGCGCTTCGATCGCGTGCCCGCGCGGGACGAGCGAGGCTTGCGCGAGGCCCAGCGGTTCGCCCGCGGCGATCCGGATCTGCTCGCGGACGAGATCGACCCCGTAGAGCATCTCGCTGACCGGGTGCTCGACCTGGATGCGGGTATTCATCTCCATAAAATACACGTCGTCGCCCGAGACCAAAAACTCCAGCGTCCCGGCGCTGCGATAGCCCACCGCGCGCGCCGCCGCCAGGGCCGTCTCGTGCAGGCGCCGGCGGACGGCGTCCGGTAGCGCGGGCGCGGGCGCCTCTTCGATCAGCTTCTGATGCGTTGGTTTCTGCACCGAGCAATCGCGCTCGCCGAGGTGCACCACGGCGCCGTGCGCATCACCCAGCACCTGCACTTCGATGTGGCGCGGCCGCTCGATCAAACGCTCGAGGTAGAGCGCGCCGTTCTTAAAACTTGCTTCGGCCTCGGCTTGGGCGGCGGCAAACGCCCCCTCGAGTTCGGCGGGTCCGAAGACCGCGCGCATCCCTTTGCCGCCGCCGCCGGCGGTCGCCTTGAGCATCACCGGGTAGCCGAGCGCTGCGGCCGCGGACCCGGCTTCGGCAAGCGAGCCGAGCAGCGCCGAGCCCGGCGTCACCGGAACGCCGGCCGCCGCGAGCGTCGCCTTGGCGGTCGCCTTGTCACCCATCGTCGCGATCGTCTCCGGCGTCGGCCCGATGAATGCGAGCTGGTGGTCGGCGCAGATTTCGGCGAAGCGCGCGTTCTCGGCGAGAAATCCGTACCCGGGATGGATCGCTTCCGCATGCGAGATGCGTGCCGCCGAGATGATGTTCGGAATGTTCAAATACGAGCGCGCGGCCGGCCCGGGCCCGACGCAGTACGCTTCGTCGGCGGCCCGCACGTGTAACGCGTCGCGGTCGGTTTCCGAATAGATTGCGACCGCGCGGATCCCGAGTTCGTGGGCCGCACGCACGATCCGCAGCGCGATCTCGCCGCGGTTGGCAATCAGTATTTTGGCGAACACGGTTCGATCACGAAGAGCGGGCGGCCGTAATCGACCGGCTCGCCGTCGCTGACGAGGACCTCGGCGATGCGGCCCGCTTCGGGCGCGTGGATCGGATTGCGGACTCCCAACGACTCGACGAAGGCGAGTTCCCGCTCCGGGGTCACCTCGCTGCCGGGTGCGACGGCCGGGCGCGCGAAGCGCACGATCCCGACGAAATCGGCCCGCACGGTCGCTCTCGGACGCTCGTAAATCGCGCCGTTGGTAGCGGTCCCCGAGGCGGTGACCGCTCCCCGCTCCCAGCCGCCGTGAACCGCGGCTCGCGGGCGGCCGCGGACCTCGATTGCGAACGGACCGTCCTCGACGGCGAGCCGCGCGAGCCCCGAGTCGGCGGCAAAGGCAGCGATCCACCGGACGCGCTGGATTTCGGCGTCTTCCACGGGGTTCGCGGTTCGTGCCGGTTCGGGCGGTATCCGCTGGACGGCCGTGCGCTCGGCGGCGGGGAGGCGTGCGAGCGCGCCGGCGTACGCCGGGTCGATCTCGGCGAGCGGAACGAGTGCGAAGGCGCGTTCGAGGAGGCGGGGATGCGGAAGCTCGAGGTCGGGTTCCCGCAGCGCGAGCTCGTCGTACGCGAGGATGTCGAGGTCGATCTCGCGCGCGCCCCAGCGCTCCCGCGGAACCCGTCCGAGGCGCCTCTCGAGCGCCTTGAGCGCCGCCAACAGCTCGTGCGGTCCGAGCGCCGTTTCGAGCAACGCGGCCGCGTTCACGAAATCGGGACCGGGGACCGGTCCCCAGGCCGGTGTTCGGTAGAGCGACGAGCGGCGGCGGACGATCCCGAGTTCTGCGAGCGCCTCGCATGCGCGCTCGCAGGCCGCGACCGGGTCGCCGAGATTCGCCCCGAGCCCGATCCGCGCCAGCGCCACGCCGGCGCTACGCGCGCGCGGCGTGCAGCGTCACCGCCGGCGTCGCGCCCCCGAGAACTCCGGGCTTGGCAATCGTCACCTGCGCGCGCAGCACCCGCGGGTCGGCCAGAATCTCGCGCAAAATCTCATCGCCCAAACGTTCGAGCAGACGGTACGAGCGTTCGGCGACGATCCGCACGACCAGCGCGGACAGCGCACCGTAATCGATCGTCGCTGCGAGCGCATCGTCGCAGCGGGCCGCCGAGAGATCGGCTTCGAGCACCAGCGCGATCTCGAAGGCCTGCGCGCAATCGCGCTCGCCCGCGAGCGCGCCGTGCCGCCCGTAGGCGCGGATCCCGCCGATCTCGATGCGATCGCGCGCCTCGCTCACGGAATATCGCTCCAATCGGACGGACGACGGCCGCGCACGATCGCGTCGGCGACCGCCACGACGTCGCGCATCTCGGCCACGTCGTGAACGCGGACGAGATCGATCTTCGCTGCGATCGCAAGCGCGACGGTCGCCGCGGTCGCGAAGGCGCGCTCCCCGACCGGCTTTCCCGTCAGCTTGCCGAGCGTCGATTTCCGCGAGGTCCCGACGAGCGTGGGAAAACCCAGCGCGACCAAGCGCTCGAGTTGCGCGAGCAGCGCCAGGTTGTGCTCCGCAAGCTTTCCGAAGCCGATCCCCGGATCGAGGATCACCGAACTCGGCGCGAGCCCCGCCGCGACCGCGCGCAGGGCCTGTGCTTCGAGCGACGCCAGCACCTCGTCGACCACGTCGCGTTCGTAGATCGGAACGCGCTTGTTGTGCATGATGACCAGCGGCGCGCGGCGTTCGGCCGCAAGCGCGAGCAGCCGCCCGTCTTCGATCCCCCAGATCGAGTTCAGCAGGTCGCCCCCGGCTTCGTGGGCCGTCGCAAAGATTGCGGGTTTGAAGGTATCGATCGAAAGCACCGCCTGTGGCGCACGTGCGCGCAGGCCGCGCACGACCGGCAGCAAGCGCCGCAGCTCTTCGTCCTCGTCGATCGGGCGATAGCCGGGCCGGGTCGATTCCGCGCCGAGGTCGAGCAGATCGGCACCCGCCTCGAGCAATCCGAGCCCGTGCGCGATGGCGTCGTCGGCGCGCGGCCGGCCGTCACCCGAAAACGAATCCGGGGTGGCATTGACGATGCCCACGAGGTAGGTGCGAGCACCCCAGGCGAACTCGCGTTCGCGCACGCGCAGACTGCCGCGCGGCGCAGCCTCAGCGGTGCGAACGTTCATGCACGTGCTCGAACCACCAGTCGCGCAAGCGCCCGGCGATGAAGGTCGAGCCGCTGACGACCACGATGTCGCGCGGATCGGCCGAGCGCCGCGCGACCGCCAGTGCCTCGATCGGATCGCCGATCGCGCGCGCCCCGACTCCCGCGGCGTCGGCGAGATTCACCAAACGGCTGGGCCGGATCGCCGTGCGTCCGGCAGCCTCGAAGGTGGTGAACACGAACGAGGCCGGCAGCGCAAACCACGGCGCCAGCACCCCGGCGATATCCTTGCTCTCGGTGACCGAGACCACGAAACGGAAACGCCGCTCGGGAAAGCTTTCGCGCAACGCCTCGGCCAGCGAAGCCGCCTTGTCGGGATTGTGCGCGACGTCGAAGACGATCCCCGGAAAACCCGGCAGATACTCCATCCGTCCCGGAATCACGAGCCGCCCCATCCCACGCTCGACCGCCGCGACGCTCGGCCGCAAGTCCGGCCGCAAGCGCTCGAGCGCGACGATCGCGGTGGCCGCATTGCGCCGCTGGAACGGCCCGAGCACAGGCAACGCAAGCTCGTAGGCCGCCGCTTCCGTCTGCACGGCGAACGCCTGCCCGTACGGCGCACTCGGACGCAGCGCGATCTGCGCCTCCTCCGCCACCACGTGCAACGGAGCCCCGACCCCGCGCGCCGTCTCGGCGATCACCGCCAGCGCCTCTTCGCGCGCGTCGCTCACGATCGGGATCCCCGGCTTGATGATCCCCGCCTTGTCGCGGGCGATCTCCGCAATCGTCTCGCCCAGAATCTCCATGTGATCGAGCCCGACGTTGGTGATCACTGCGACCTCCGGCACGATCAAGTTCGTACCGTCGAGTCGCCCCCCGATGCCGACCTCGATCACGCCCACGTCGACGGCCTCGCGTTCGAAATGCACGAACGCGAGCGCCAGCAGCGTCTCGTAATAGGTCGGCCGCCCGAACTCGCGAGCCGTCGCCTCGATCGCCGGCATCAGTTCCTCGAGTAACTCGCCGAAGCGCTCCTCGGAGATCGCCCGCCCGTCGATGCGCGCCCGTTCCGTCATCGAACTCAAATGCGGCTTCGTATGCAAGCCGACGCGCCTGTGCGAGGCAACGAGCGCCGCCGCCATCATCGTCGCCGTCGAGCCCTTCCCGCTCGTCCCGCCGACGTGGATCGTCGGATAGCGAAGATGCGGCTCGCCCAGCGCACGCAAAAACGCCCGCATCCGCTCGAGCCGCACCGGACTCCGTCGCGACTGCGTCTCGTTGATCGTCCCGTGCAGGTACGCCGTCGCCGCCTCGTAGGTCATCGCCCCCCGCCTCCGCCCCAGACCCACCAAACGCCTCCCAAACGCGTTTCGTTTTGCCGGCCCGGAGCGGGGCGACGACACGTTCTCCCTCGGGGACGCCCGCGTTCGCGAGCCCGGAGCGGGGCGACGAACCGCACGCCCTCGTGCGGACCTTAAGGACGGCGGGAGCCGGCGAGTGGAGGAGTAACCTCCGCGCAGGGATGCGCGGAGGCGGGCGTCCCCGGCGAACGGATGCGCGGCACGGCAACGGCGCGTTCAGCCGTCCGGCGTCAGCCCCGCGAGCAAGTCGAGCGCGTGCGGAAGGGCGGGCAGAATCACCGGAAGCGTCTCGCCGACCGCCTTCGGGTTTCCGGGTAAGTTCACGATCAGCGTCGTTCCGCGCACGCCCGCCAGGGCGCGCGAGAGCATCGCCGTCTTGGTGATCGCCAGCGAGGCGGCCCGGATCGCCTCGGCGATCCCCGGCACTTCGTAATCGAGCAGCGCGGCGGTTGCCTGCGGCGTGCGGTCGCGCGGGCCGACGCCGGTTCCGCCGAAGGTGAGCACGAGCGGGATCCGGCGCGTATCGGCGAGTTCGATCAGTTCGGCCTGCAGCGCCGCCGGTTCGTCGGGGAAAACTCGCTCGTGCACGATCTCGAAACGCTCGCCGAGCAGTTCGCGCGCGGCCGGAATGCAACGGTCGGGCCGCGTCCCCGCGGCGGCACGGTCGGAGAGCACCACGGCCGCCGTCGCATAGCGTCCTGGACTCGAGGTGGCGCTCACTGGGGCGCCTGCCAACGGCCGCTTTTGCCGCCGCGCTTTTCGAGCAGCCGCACCGATTCGATCGAGATGCCGCGCTCGAGCGACTTCGTCATATCGTAGATCGTGAGCGCGGCGACCGCCGCCGCGGTCAGCGCTTCCATTTCGACGCCGGTCGGCGCGAGCGTGCGGGCGCTCGCCTCGATTCGCAAGAGCCCAGGCGCTTCCCACGCGAAGGCGATCTCGACGTGCGTGAGCGGAATCGGATGCGTCAGCGGGATCAAGTCGCTCGTCCGCTTGGCCGCGAGCAGCCCCGCGATCTGCGCGACGGCGAAGGCGTCGCCCTTGGCGAGCGTCGCCCGGCGCAACGCCGCTTCCGTCGCGGCCGACATCCGCACCAGCGCCTGCGCGCGGGCCAGCCGTTCGCTCGGCGCCTTCTTGCCGACGTCGACCATCGCGAGCGAGCCGTCCGCGCGCAGATGGGTCGGACGTTTGCGGGTCGCTATCGGGCGCGCGGCGCCGTCGCGCCGCTGGCGGCGAAGCGGAACCACACCAGCGCCGCGATCGCCAGGATCACGCACAAGACGGCGTGCGAGTGATGCGGGCCCGGATGGGTCGCGCCTAGCTGCAACGAGCCGTTCCAATACAACGGCGCGAGCACGAGGAAGAGTACGGCGAGCGCGATGGCAATCCACTTCATGCGATAGCTCCAAGGCGAACGAGGACGAGGCAGAGCGCGCCGAGCGCGACGCAGTACCAACCGAACGGCCGCAAATCGTTCGAACGGAAATAGCGGACGAGGAACGCGACCGAAGCATACGCCGCGAGGCCCGCGACGACCCCGCCGACCGCCGCCTGCGCGAGCACGCCGTGGGCTGCCGGCGCGAACAGCTTCGGCAACTCGAGCAGCGAGGCCGCCCCGATCACCGGGGTGGCGAGCAGGAAGGCGTAGCGGGCCGCATCCTCGTGCGGAAGATCGCAGAGTAACCCGGCCGCGATCGCCGCGCCCGAACGCGAGATGCCCGGCAAGAGCGCCAGGGCCTGCGCGAAGCCGACCCCGACCGCTCGCCCGAAGCCGAGTGCCGGGAGGGAACGGGTCCCCCCCGTCCCTCGCCGCGCGCGTTGCTTGAGCGCTTCACCGGCGAACATCCCGAGGCCGTTGAGCACGAGGAAACCGGCGACCAGCGCCGTCGAACCGAACAGCTCGCGGACCGGCTTCTCCAGGAACACGCCGAGGATCCCGACCGGGATCGTACCGACCACGACCAGCCAGCCGACCCGCTCGAGCGGATCGTCCGAGAGCCGCCCGCGCACGATGCTTGCCAGCACGGCGCGCACGAGCCCCGCCCATTCGCTGCGGTAGTAAACGACGAGCGCGACCGCCGTCCCCAGATGCAGGGCCACGACGAAGGCCAGGAACGTCGGCGCCGCGCGATCGATCCGCCAGTGCACCAGGGCCGGTACGAGCACGATGTGCCCGAGGCTCGAAACCGGAAAGAGTTCGCTTGCACCCTGCAGGACGGCGAGCGCCAAGGCCTGGGCCCAGCTCAACGCTCGCGCGCGCTACTGGCCGGTAAAATCGGCGCGGAAGAGATACGAGCCGGCGACCTTTTGGCAGTTCACGATCTGCGGCGCGTAACTGCTGGCTCGCGCAGCGGCCACTGCCGAACGGTCGAGCGCCTGATTACCGGAGGACTTGTAAACGGTCGCATTCGTCACCGCGCCAGAGGCGTCGAGGGTAATCTCGACTTGCGTCGTTCCGACCGCGCCCTCTTGCCGCGCGATATCGGGGTAGTCGGGTGAAACCGCATTGGTTAGGGTCGCATCGGCAGTCGGATTGGCGCAGGTGGGCTTTGGAGTCGGGCTCGGGG
>JBOHTX010000091.1:0-7742 GCA_050733855.1 Vulcanimicrobiaceae bacterium | reverse complement strand
CCCCGAGGACGTAGAAGCGCCCGGCCCCGAGCGCGCGGCCGCGCAGGCGCGCGAGCGCGTGCCGGGCCCGCGGGTCGTCGCGGTCGTGCGCGTCGACTTCCTCCTCGGCCGGAACGCCCTGCTCTTCGACGAAAACGCGCACGCGAATGGCCAGCGCCTCGCGCATCCGCGCACCGTCGTCGACTCCGAAAAGCTCGGTTGAGAGTCCCACGGTTGGGTGCGCGCTTTGCGTCGGCGCAGCACCCGAACCCTACTTGGCGGCGACGCTCGCGTCGATTGCGCCGGCGGTCGATCTGCTGGTGGTCAACGATAACTCCGGGCTCGAGCGCTCGGAAAACCACGAGACCCTCGCACGCAGCGCGTTCGCACGCGGCGGCCGGCTCGTCCTCGTGCGCCGCCCGTTCGTCGACTTCGCCCAGATGCGAAACTGCACGCTCGAGGTGCTCGCGGGGCTCGAGCGTCCGCCCGATTGGGTGCTCCACCTCGATGCCGACGAAGTCCACGGCACGCAAATCGCGGGCCTTGCGCGCCGCATCTTGCCGCGCTTGAGCCCGAAGGTCGTCGCGCTCGACGCGTACACCTACAACTTCTTCGGGACCTTCGATTGGATCAGCGACCTCTCGCGGCGCTTCATCTTCTTCCGCTTTGCGCCCCACCTGCGCTGGCGCAACCAGGTGCACGAAAAGCTGTTCGGACTCGACGGAACGACGGTGGTCGCGCCGTACGCCTACCACCACTACGGCAACGTCGCGAGTCCAGAGGCGCTCGCGCGCAAGCACGGGCGCTACTACGACCTCGGCAACCGGGTCCCGCCGCCGCCGCTGCCCGAGGCGGCGACGCTCGAGCTGTTCCTTGCGAGGGCCGCCGACGTGCGGCCGTTTCGCGGAAGCCATCCGGCGCAGGTGCGCAGGCTGCTCGCCGAACTGCGCGCTCGCAACGGCGACCTCTTCGACGCGCTCGATCGCGGCTTTCGCGAACGCCGCGGTTCGGCCGACCGGCTCCGCGGCCGGATCGCAGGCTTCCACGAGCGCGCCCGCGTCGAACTACGGCGGCTCGAGCGCCGCGCCTGGAGTTCGCTACCGACCATCGCACGGTAGACCGCGATTTCGCTGTCGCACCGGAACGAATCGCCAAGAACGCGAACGACGCATCGATGCCACGCGACCCCGCTGTGCCCGGCCCGGCGAGCACCTTCAACGACGCGTCGGCGCGCTACCACCACGAACGCATCGCGAAGCATCGTCGATAGGTGATTCTGCAGCCTCTCCGCACGGAGCGAATCGATCTTGTCCCCTTCAGCGGGGAACTGGCCGAAGAAATGTACCTCGGCCTTCAGGCACCGCAGATATACGAGTTCATCGCCGATTCCGCACCGCCGAGCGTGCATTGGCTTCGCCGGCGTTACGAGCGTCTTGCGAACACCGGGTCCCCGGATGGAGCCGAGGAGTGGCTCAATTGGGCCCTTCGCGTCAGGAACTCGCGGATGTTCGTGGGGTACATGCAGGCAACCGTGCGCGAACGCGTTGCCCTGGTTGCATATGTCTTGTTTCCGGCGGCCTGGGGCGCGGGGTATGCGAGCGAAGCGCTAAACGAAGTCCTGCGAGCACTAAGCGACCGCGGCGTCAATGAATTTGTGGCGACCGTGCATACCGACAACGCCCGTTCGATCCGCGTCCTCGAACGAGCGCGGTTTACCGTCCGCGAATTCCGCCGCAATGCCGAGACGATTCGCGGCATCTCTACGGACGAGTATGAGTTTGTGCGGTTCGCACCACGGTAGCCTTTCGCAGTTTCCTTCGGTTATGCTCTTGGAACCGACGCCGCGAGTCCTGATGGGTCTTTCGGATCCGAATCGCGGAAGAGCCCTTCGGAAGCGATCCCCTTTTCGCGAGCGGCGCCGGAGTGGGATGGGGTGCTTGGCGAACGACGGAGCGTATGAGCGCCCTCTCCTATCGAGTCATCCTCGAACCCGATGCTGACGACGGCGGCTTTAACGTCGTCATCCCTGCCTTCCCGACGGCGCACACGCAGGGCGACGACGCCGAAGACGCGTTGCGAAATGCGCGCGAGATCATCGAACTCGAACTCGGCTACCTCGCCGAAAGAGGTCTCCCTATTCCGCCGAGCGACGCAGAGGATTTCAGCGGGACCGCCGTCGTGCGGGCTCTCGAACGCGCCGGATGGATGAAACACTCCCAGGTCGGCTCGCACGTATTGCACGATCCGGTCAAGCGCGGAACGCTTGCGAGCATCCTGCGCACGGTTGAAATGACCGCCGATGAACTCCGCCGATTCCTCTAACGACTAACGACCCGTCGTTCGATCGACATGGAACACCCCTCTGCCCGCCTTCGTCAGGCTTAACTGCCGGTCTAAGCGGCGATGAGTTCTATTCGGTTCCCGAACGGGTCCGCAACATAACAGTGCGCTTTACCTTCGAAAGGGATCTCGTCCGGGGTAACCCTGACACCCTGCGTTTCCAAATGCTGAACCAGTTTATCGTAGTCGGAGCAGCGGAATGCGGGGTGTGCTTTCTTAGCAGGATGGAACTCGGCATCGACTCCCAAATGTAGTAGCACCGTACCGCTACGAAACCACGCGCCGCCGCGCTTGGCAAGTTCAGGCGGTTTTGGCGTTTCTTCTAAGCCAAGGATGCCGACATAAAACTCACGCGCTCGCCCTTCTTCGCCTGCCGGCATAGCAAGTTGAACGTGATCGAGTCTGGTGAACGGGGTATTTGTGCTGCCGACATGTGAAGGCTGTTGAGAAAGCACTTAACCAGGATGCCCCATATGGGACGGTTTTTCGACGTTAAAAGAGCCTTTCCCAGCCCTGGCCGCCCGGCTGAGCCCGGGCTTCGGTCCCTTTCGACCGCGAGAACCGTGTTCGGCGCGATCAAGGCGCGGGAACGACGCCTCCGGGCGCTTCGGGAGGCACTGCTACCGTTGTTTGCTCATCGCGGGGATAGCCCGATTCATGCCGCTGCGCATGACGGCAGCAACGTGCGTCCATGGAACGGCGTCCTCGGCCATCTGGAAGACTACTTTACATAACGGCCGTGGCTGACGACCTTCGCGCCGATCTTGATCTAACTCCGGCCGGTGTCGATGCTCGCGCCGAATCCATCGCTCCAGCGACGCGCGAAGGAGCGGCGGCGGCGCGGCCGAAGGGCCGCAGCATGTGCATACGGATCGCCTCGATGGCGATGCTGTTCTGTATGCTCGCGACGCCGGCGCTCGCCGGGGCGGCGGTCCACCTCGGCACGCATCCCGGCGGAGTCTGGCGCCGCCCGCCGCCGCTGCGCGAATCGAAGGCCCAAACGCCGGCCGCGAGCGAACCGGCCGCGGCGCAGCCGCTCGGGCGGCAACCCGCCGAACGGCCCCGGCCGGGGGCTCGCGTGCATTTCCCCGACCTTCGCATTTGGCGCGAGTTCTGGCACCCGCTACGCCGCGACCACATGGCGCTCGCACCGAGCGGCGGCGACCGTTCCTGAAGGGACCGAGCTGCAGCTCGCGGCGGGACTGCTCGAACGCGACGGCCGGATTCTGCTGGTCGCCTCGCGCTATCCCGGCCGCGCGGAACCGCTTTGGAATCTGCCGGGCGGCCGCCGTCGGCAGGGCGAGCTGCTCGAAGCAACGCTCCGGCGCGAGTTCGCCGAAGAGGTGGGGCTCGAGGTCAGCTCGCGCGGCTTGCGTTACCTGAGCGAGTCGTTCGACCGGGTCGGCGGCGTGCACGTCGTCGCTGCGATCTTCGAGGTCGAGTTCGTCTGCGAGCTGGCACCTCCGACCGACCCAAAGATCGTCGCGCGCGCGTGGGTTGCGCGCGCGGAGCTTGGAGCGCAACTCGCGGTCCGCGTGGTGCGCGAGCCGTTGCTCGCGAACCTCGCAGGCGACAAGCGCCGCTACTACGCTTTCGCCGAGGCCGGAATCTCGGTGGCTTTCGCCGACGAACCGTAACGGCGAAGATACCGTCAAGAAACGTTGCGCGGGCGGGACGTTTCGCCAGGCGGTGGAAGGTGGCCCCGATGAGCGTCGGTTACCGGTCCGCTCCGGAAGCGATCCCATCGCTTCCGCTCGATCCCCTTGCGCCCTCGCTTGCCTTGCGCGTCGTGGGCGTGCGGAAGAGCTGGCCTGCGCGGCGCGGCTGGCTCGGCGCGACCAAGGCGGCCGGCGCCGACGTTTTCGCGGACGTCTGCTTTTCGCTGGCGCGCGGTTCGATCTTGGCGGTGCTCGGCGAGAACGGGTCGGGGAAGACGACGCTGCTCAAAATCATCGCGGGACTGGTGCGGCCGGAAGCCGGCGACGTGACTTTCGAGCCGCGCGAGCGAGGGCTCCCGTCGGTCGTCGCCTATGCGGGCGGCGAGCGTGCCTTTTACTTTCGCCTGACCGTGCGCCAAAATCTCGACTTCTTCGGTGCGCTCGACGGCTTGGGCCGCCGCACGCGGCGGCAGCGGATCGAGGCGGCGGCCGCCACGGTCGATCTCACGTCCCAGCTCGACCGCAGCTTTTGCGACCTCTCCTCCGGCCTGCGCCAGCGCCTCTCGGTTGCGCGCGCGCTGCTGGCGGAGCCGGACATCCTCTTGCTCGACGAGCCGACGCGCGCCCTCGACCCGCGCCACAGTTCCGAAATGCGCTCGTTCATTCGCGACGGCCTGGCGCGGCGCCACGCCAAGACGATCGTCGTGGCCACCAACAGCATCGACGAGGCCGACGAGGTGGGCGACGCGATCGCGATCCTGCGCGAGGGAAGGCTGTCGCTGCTCGAGGCTCCGCGCGGCGAAGAGCGCCGAGCGCTCATTCGCGCGCGGCTGGGGGTCACGGACGGTGACTGAACTGCTGCGCTGCATCGGCGGCGTGATTCGCCGCGATGCACGGCTGGCCGCCACGCAGCCGCTGGCCTTCGCGACCCGCTGGTTCGCGCCGATCATCACGATCGCGGGGTTTTATTTCGTCTCGAAACTGCTCGATCCGCATCACGCTTTGGCGACGGGCGGGCGAACGACCGGGTACTTTTCGTACGTCGCGGTCAACGTGGCCTTCATGCTGCTGCAAACGAGCGCGATCTTGGCGTTCGCGCAGACGGTGCGCCTCGATCAGATCATCGGGACGCTCGAAGCGATCGTCGCCGCGCCGAGGCGGACGAGTCTCTACGTCGCCGCCTGCGGCGTGTGGCCGATCGCGCTCAGCGTGGCGCAGGTCGCGGTGAGCCTGGCAGCCGCTTCCGCCTTCATGGGCCTCGATTTGCGGGCGACCAACCCGTGGTCGCTCCTCGCCTTCGGTGCGCTCAGCACCGTCACGATGGCGAGCATCGGCATCCTCTCCGCGGCCGCGGTGATCGCCTTCAAAGCGGTGCCGCCGACCGGCTATCTGGTCGGCGGGGCGGCCTCGCTCTTGGCAGGGACGCTCTTTCCGGTGACGCTGCTGCCGCCGCCCCTGCGGGCGATCTCGTGGCTGCTGCCGCTCACGCACTCGCTGCGCGGTTTCCGCGGGGCGGTCGCCGGAGAGTCGCTCGGCGCCCTCTCGGGCGAGGCGTGGTGGCTCTTGGCCGCGATGCTCATCCTCTTTCCGCTCTCGTTTTTCGTGCTCGAGCGCGTGGTCGAACGGGGCCGCCGCGACGGCACGTTGTCGCAGTACTAGCCGCGCACGTGGACGCGACGAGAAGGCCCAGGCCGACCGGCGACTTCGAAATACGGCGGGTCGACGACCGGGTGCTGGTTCACGATGAAGCCCACGGAAAGGTCCACGTGATGAACGCCAGTGCGGCCGGCGTGCTTTCGCTTTGCGACGGGGCGCGCACCGTCGGCGACATCGTGCGGGAGCTCGCCGCCCAGCATGGTATCGACGAGCTGCGGGCAAGCAGCGACGCCGCGCAGATCTTGAACTCGTTCGTCGAGCTACGGCTGATCGCGCTCGAATAGGCCACCGGACGACCCGCGCGCGGATCGTCGAGCAACGCAGATCGCGATTGCGCTTCCCGAGCGCAAGCAAACCGAACTCGTGGGACACCGCCAAGGACGCGAGCGATACGAGCGCGACCGACTCGCCCGCGGCGCGCCCTCAGCGACGATAAGGACTAGGCGGCGTGATGGGCGCTGCCGCCACCAGTGGACGAGCCTGTTGTTTCAGCCTCGCCCAAGACGTCTGCGACGTCGTAGGTGACGAATACCTGGGGGGTCTCGTACACCGGATACCTCCTCGGCAGATGGTGCTGGGTGCTGGGTGCTGGGCGGAGCACAGGCGGCGCCGCGGGCCGCCGCAAGCGACCGAAGGCCTACTGCACCGAGGCCAAAGGTCGAACGCGTTCGCCGAGCTACGGCTGGTCTCTCTCGAAGAGCGCATTCGAGCGCTGCGAGTGTGACCGGCCCACTCGCAGCGCGCCCCTTCGCCGGTTCACCGGAGTGCAGCGGAGGAACGAGCGTCATCCGCTGTGCAGGCGAGAACGACGACGAGGACTATTCCGGAACGGTGACGGACGAGCCTTGCGCTTCGGCCTCGCCCAAGACGTCCGCGACGTCGTAGGTGACGAATACTTGGGGAGTCTCGTACATTGAGTTCCCTCCTCGATGGGTGGTGGGTGCTGGGCGGAGCATAAGCGGCGCCGCGGGCCGGCGCAAGTGACCAAAGGCCTAACGCGTGGAGATTGCCTCTCGCTCGAAGAGGGCGCAGCCGGCGGCGCGGCGCACGCGAAGGTGCCGCACGATCGCGGGCAAGGCGATCAGTTCGTTGAGCGCGCGCCAGAACGTCACGTCGACTTCCCTGCGGAAGCGCCCGTAGAGCATTTCGGGAACGAGCGAACGACGGTGCAGCCGTCGCGGCAAGTCCTCTCGGATGAGTGCCCAGCGCAGATAGCGCCGGACGCGCGCATCCCCAATGGCCGTGCCGTGGGCGATCAGGTCGGCGACGGCGACGACGCTACGCACCCGCACGCCGTCGAAACGCTCGGCGCGCACGACGGCCTCGAACGCGGCTCGCATGCCGCCGTCGAAGGTTCGCAGCATGCGCGCGAGCAGCACGATATCGCGCCAGGCCCGGAAGTCGCGGGCGTGATAGGCGAGGTGGACGGCGGCCCGGACGTCATCGAGCACGGAGACCTGGCCGAGCGGCCCCTCGACGACGCGCACGAACGGCGAGAGGCTCGTATAGTCGAGCTTGGCGCTCACGATCTTCGGCGAGACGAGCGCAAGGTGCAGCTCCACGGGCACGTTGCGGCGCGGCGAGAAGAGCCGAGCACGGTGGTGGTGCGAGCCTTCGTCGTCGGCATCGTCGGCCGGGTGTTCGCGATAGCCGGCCCGGCGCAGCTCCGCGACCGCCTCGCCGGCGCGGTCACGCGGAACGAGCACGTCGACGTCGCCCGAGTAGTGCGCGTCCGCGTCGTGCTGCCCAGCCGCAAGCCGCGCCGCACCTTTGAGGAACACGGCCGGGATGCCGCCATGCTGCAAGCGGTCGCGTACGTCGCCTGCCGTTTCGAGGACGCGCCCGGCCTGCCACGCCGCCCGCATGCGTTCGGAGCGTGCGCGCTCAAAAAGCTCGTTCGGCACCGGCAGGCTCGCGTTCGCGGCCGCTTCCAACCAGCGCGTCAGCAGGCCCGCGCACTTGTGCCGAGCGACGTGCTCGAAGAGGACCGGCCAGGGTGCATCGCCCAGGCGTGCCAGTCCTTGCGCGTGCTCGCCGCGCTCGAAGGCCGGCGTTGCGGCGGCGAGCGCGGCGAACGCGGGCGGCGGCGCGAGCGTCGCCGGTGTCGCC
>JBOHTX010000090.1:0-7763 GCA_050733855.1 Vulcanimicrobiaceae bacterium | reverse complement strand
CGGCGGCACGGTCGGCTTGATCGTCCGCACCGGCGGCAAAGCCTTCGAACGCAATCCGCGCTTCGTACGCTCCCTCGCCGTGAAACGCAACCAAGGCCGCCGGCTCGAGTTGCGCCTCGACCAGCGCCCGCACGAGCGACCGCAGGGCGCTCGCGCCCAGGCCCTCGACGCTGACCTCGCGGACGGCCTCCGGTCGCGGGTGCAAGCGCAGCGTGACGCTTGCAATCAGACCGAGCGTCCCGAGCGAGCCGATCGCCAGCTTCGGAACGTCGAAGCCCGCGACGTTTTTGACGACCTTCCCGCCGCCGCGCACCGGCACGCCGTCGGCGCGAATCAGCTCGATGCCGAGCAGCAGGTCGCGCAGCGTCCCGTAGCGCGTGCGCAGCGGGCCGTAGGTGTTCGCAGCGATCAGGCCGCCGAGCGTCGCACGCTCGGCGAGCGGCGGATCGAGCGCGAGCCGCTGCCCATGCTCGGCAAGCGTGCGCTGCAACGATGCCAGCGTCGTGCCGGCTTCGAGGGTCGCGACGAAATCATCGGGAGCATATTCGACGATTCGCACGAGTGCGCGGGTGTCGAGCTCGAGGTCAACGCGCTCGGGGGGGTAGCCGATCCCTTGCGCCGTCCCGCCGCCGCGAAAGAGCACGGCCGCACCATCGCTAGCCGCCGCGCGCAGGGTCGCTTCGGCTTCGGCAATCGTCGCCGGCGCGACGCTCGCAAGCGCGCGCGCGCTCATCCGCGACCCGCGAGGCCGGCCGTTTCGCTCGCGTGCGGCCGGAAGACGCCGGGGCGGTCGCCGCAGAGCCGCGGCGTCGGAAAGACTTTGCTCGGATTGAAGCGGCGCTGCGGATCGAAGGCGCAGCGGACGGCGTTCATCGTCTCGAGATCGTCGTCGCCGAACAGTTCGCCGAGATACTGCGCCTTGTCGCTGCCGACTCCGTGTTCGCCCGTGATCGAGCCGCCGACCCGAATGCAGATCCGCAGGATCTCGCTTGCGACCCGTTCGGCCCGCTCCGCTTCGCCGTGGACCGCTCCGTCGTACAGCACGAGCGGATGGAGGTTGCCGTCGCCCGCGTGAAAGACGTTGGCGACCCGCAGTCCGGCATCGGCAGCGAGCGCTGCGATCTCCCGCAACACCTCGCCGATCTGCGAGCGCGGGATGACGCCGTCTTGCACGTAGTAGTTCGGGCTGATCCGCCCCATCGCGGCGAACGCGCCCTTGCGGCCCTTCCACATCAGCGCTCTCTCGGCGTCGTCCTTCGGCGTGCGAATGTCGCGCGCGCCGCACGCTTGCGCACACGCGACGACTGCCTCGGCCGTGTGCTCGACTTCGGCGCGCGTCCCGTCGACGTCGACCAACAGCGCGGCTCCGACGTCGAGCGGCCAGTCGACTCCGGTCGACTTCACGATCGCTTCGATCGCGAGCTGGTCGCACATCTCGATCGCGGCCGGCACGATTCCGCGCGCGACGACCGCCGAGACGCAGGCGCCCGCTTCGTCGGTCGAGGGGAAGGTGGCAAAGATCGTGCGCGTCCGCTCCGGGAGGCGCAAAATCCGCACGACGGCCTCGGTGATGATCCCGAGCATCCCTTCGCTGCCGACCAGCACGCCGAGCAAATCGTACCCTGGGGGGTCGGCGCACGGCGAACCGAGTTCGACGACCTCGCCGTCGTCGAGCACGATCGTCGCGGCCAGCACGTGATTGACCGTGAAGCCGTATTTGAGGCAGTGCGCGCCGCCGGAGTTTTCGGCCAGATTCCCGCCGATCGAGCAGACCGATTGCGAGCTGGGGTCGGGCGCGTAATAGTAGCCGTGCGGCGCAAGTGCCCGCGAGAGATCGAGGTTGATCACGCCCGGCTGTACGCGGGCTTGCCGGTTCTCGTAATCGACCGCCAGGATGCGATTCATACGCGCAAGCCCGAGCACGATGCCGCCTGCGACCGGCTGCGCGCCGCCGGAGAGCCCGGTCCCCGAGCCGCGCGGCACGATTGGGAGCCCCAGGTCGCGCGCGAGCCGGACGATCGCGACGACTTCCTCCGTGGTCGCCGGTAGCGCGACCGCACCGGGACGGACGCGCGTGGCGGCCAGACCGTCGCATTCGTAGGCGCGCAAATCGGCCGGCCGCCAGAAGGCGTGCGCTTCACCGACGATTGCGATCAGACGCCGCGCAAGCTCCGGCGCTTCGAGCACGGCGTTCAATCGGCGGTCCATTCGAGCAAGCTCTCCCATTCGCTCGGCGAAAACTCCGTCTTCGCCTTGATCGCGTCGAGGTACTTGCGCTTGCCGGCCCGGTTGCCCTTGCCAAGCATCACCGCGCCGACCACGCGATTGCGCCAAAAGAACAGCGCACGATACCACTTCTTCTCGCGATCGATCTTGCGGACGGTCTCGAGGTCCTCGCGCAGCTCCGGCGAGATCCCGAATTGGGTGATCGTCTGTCCTTTGAAGAGCAGGCTCGAATATTCGGGGACGTCGTGGTAGCGCACGTCGCCGCCGGCCATGTTGGCCGCGGCAACCTTACCGTGCGCGCCGGCGTTGTTCCAAGTCCCCATCCGGTAGTGCATCTCGGCGGTCGGATCGTAGAACTCGGCGGCGTCTCCGGCCGCGAAGATTCCGGGAACCGCGGTTTCGAGCCGATCGTCGGTGACGATTCCGGTGCGGATCTCGACGCCCGTCCCGGCCAGCAACTCGGTGTTGATCGTCAGCCCTAGACCGACGCCCACCACGTCGGCCGCAATCTCGAGGCCGCCGGTCGTGCGAACTTTGGTGACCACGCCGTTCGAACGGACCAGCTCCGCGAGTTCCTCGCCGTAATGGATGTGCACGCCGTCGTTGCGGGCCGAATCGTCGACGAGTTCACCCGCGATCTCGTCGAGCATCCGGCGCAGGAAGCGCGGGCCGCGAAGCAGCCAATGCGTTTCGACCTTGCGCGAAATGAACGCCTCGGCCAGCTCGTAGGCGATAAACGAGCCGCCGACGGCGACCGCGCACTTCGCGCTTTCGAGGGCGCCCGAGATCGCGAGCGTGTCGTCGAGGTATTGGAAATTGAAGAGGTTGTGCGCGCCCGCTGCGCCCGCCGTCCCGCAGCGGTTGGGGCGCCCGCCGGTCGCCACCAGCAAGGCATCGTAGGGATAGGCGCGACCCTCGGCGTACGCGACCCGCTCCTGCGCGTCGATCCGCTCGACCCGCGTCCCGAGATGCAGCTCGATGCGATGCGCCTCGTGCCAGGCGAGGTCCCGCATGATCACCTTCGCTTCGGCGACCTGTTTGCGGAGCAGCGGCGGGAGCGCGATCCGGTTATAGAGCGGGTAGGGCTCATCGCCGAAAAGGACGATCGAGCCCGTCGGATCGAGCTTGCGAAGCTGCTCGGCGGCCGTCGTCCCGGCGAAACCGTTGCCGACGATCACGTAGCGGCGGTCGTTGCGGTCCATCATCTCCTGGCGCGGTGGGGACGGGGAGGCCTCTTGGGGAACGGTACGGTGCGATGGAAGTCCGGCTCGTGCAGCTCCTGGGGTCCTTCATCAGCACGACCAGTGCGTACACCTTGGCGCGCCTCGAGTTCGCGGCCAAACATCCCACGGCACCCGCGCCGCCGGTCGTCGACCGGCTCTCGGACGCTTCCGAGGGAACGCTGCGCGTGGAATGGGACCGGGTCGAGCGGCAATTGGATGCGGCGATCCGCTTCGCGCGCTTGCACGACGACGCGCGCGGCAAACGCGCCGTCCGCGATCCCTCGTTCGCCGCCCTGCAGCGCACGATCCGCGAACTCGAACAGTACGCGCGCGCCGTCCGCTGGGTCATGACCGTCGAAGACGGCCGCTAATGGGCCGCCGAGTGCCGGCCGAGGAGCCACCGGCGGGCACGCCGCACCGGCGCTCGTCCAGTCCGATCTTCCGCAGCGTTGGGGAACACAGGGGCCGCCGAGTTCCGGCCCGGGCGGCAACGGAGGGCACGCCCCCGCCTTCGTGCAGTCCAATCTTCGGCAGCGTTGGGGAACACAGGGGTCGGCGAGTGCCGGCCCGGGGGGCAACGGGGGGCACGCCGCCCCGTTCTCAATTGAGGAGCGGGGCGACGAACCGCACGCCCTCGTGCGGCTTTCAAAGGAGGCTGTGGTGAACGTACGCGATGCGATGGAACAGGCGCTCGCCCAGGCGCGAGAGTTGCAACGACAGATTGGCGAGGCCGCCGAAAAGGCCGCCGAAATTGCGAAGCCCCAGGTCGAGCAGTCGCTCGCGACCGCGCGCGAACTGCAGGAAACGCTCAACAAACACGCGGTCGCATCGAGCGAGATCGCTTCGAAACAGGCGCAGAGTGCGCTCGGGTACCTTGGCGACTTCATGAAGCTCGGTAGCGAAGCGTTGCGCGAATCGACGGCACAAACGCAAAAGACCGTCGCTTCCATGATCGAGCAGTCGCGCAAAATCGCGGACGCGGCGGCGGAGGCCGTCAAGAAAACAAGGGAAGGGTAGCGCTAACCGGCCGCGGCCCGCCGGAGTTCGGGCGCGGCGCTCTGTTCGAGAACGGCCGGCGCGAGCTTCGCGAAGCGTTCGAGCGCAGCGGGCCAGTCGGCGAGCAGTCGTGCGGCCACGAGCGAACCGGTCGCCGCAAGGTACCGTTCGAGGACGGCGCGTAGCTGCTCGACCGCCGGATCGTCCGGCTCCGCGGGGCCGAGCACCGATTCGGTCGGGCCGAGCGCAAGTTCGCGCTGCGCGCGCTCGAACGATCCGTCGAGCAAGAAGAACGCCGTGCCGCCCGACATCCCGCTGCCGAGGTTGCGTCCGACGGCGCCGAGGATTGCGGCGAAACCGTTGGTCATGTACTCGCACGCGTGGTCGCCCGCGCCTTCGCAGACCAGCTCCGCGCCGCTGTTGCGCACCGCGAAGCGCTCGCCCGCGGCCCCGCGCACGTAGCCCCGGCCGCCGCGCGCACCGTAGAAGCAGGCGTTCCCGGCGATCGGTTCGCTGCGCTCGGCGTCGAACCCGAGCACCGCGATCGTACCGCCTTCCATACTCTTGCCCACGTAGTCGTTGGCGTCGCCGGCGAGTTCGAGGGCAATTCCATCGGTGAGGAACGCGCCAAAGCTTTGGCCGGCACTCCCGTGGTAGCGCACGCGCAGCGGCTCGCAGCCCACTCCCTCGGCGCGGCGCAATGCGAACTCGTGCGCGAGCCGCGCGCCGACGGCGCGATCGGCCGGCGCGATCGGCAACTCCGGGGTCGCGTGCCAGGCGCGCCGGATCCCGCTCCACGGCCGCGGCACCAGATCGTCGAGATGAGTCGGTTCGGGGACCGCGCGGCGCGGGCTTTGCGGGCGCTCGGGGAGCCGCAGCAATTCGGAAAGGTCGATCTCCTGCAGCCGCGGATCGTCGCAGCCGCGCCGCCGCAACAGATCGCTGCGTCCGCGCAATTCATCGAGCGAGCGCGCGCCCAGAGCCGCCAGCCGCCGCCGCACATCCTGCGCGACGAAGCCGAGAAAGGCGATCGCTTCGTCGTCGGTCCCCGCGAACTTCGCGCGCAGTTTGGGATCTTGGGTGGCGATCCCGACGGGGCAGGTATTCTTGTGGCACTGGCGCGCGTAGATGCAGCCGAGGGCGACGAGCAGCGCGCTGCCGAAACCGTACTCGTCGGCGCCGAGCAAGGTCGCGAGCACCACGTCGCGCCCGCTCTTGAAGCCGCCGTCGACCCGCAGCCGGACGCGCGAGCGCAAGCCGTTGGCGAGCAGGGCGTGATGCGTTTCCACCAAGCCGAGTTCCCACGGCAAGCCGGCGTGCTTGATCGACGAGAGCGGTGAAGCGCCGGTCCCGCCGTCGTGGCCGCTGATGTGAATGGTGTCGGCATCGGCTTTGGCGACGCCGCTTGCGACGTAGCCGATCCCCGACTGCGCGACCAGCTTGACCGCGATCCGCGCTTGCGGCGCCGCGCGCCGCAGATCGTAGATCAGTTGGGCCAGGTCTTCGATCGAATAGATGTCGTGGTGCGGCGGCGGTGAGATCAGCGGCCGGCCCGGCTGCGCGCCTCGCAGCGCGGCGATTTCGGCGGTCACTTTATGGCCGGGAATTTGTCCGCCCTCGCCGGGCTTCGAACCCTGCGCCATCTTGATCTCGATCTCGTCGGCGCTCGCGAGGTAGCTCGCGCCGACGCCGAAGCGTCCCGAGGCGACCTGCTTGATGCGGCTCCGGCCGCGGTCGACGACCCGGTCGTAGCGCGCCGGGTCCTCGCCGCCTTCGCCGGAGTTGCTCTTGGCGCCGAGCCGGTTGGTGGCGCGCGCGATCGTGGCGTGAACCTCGGGGGAGAGCGCGCCCAGCGACATCGCGGCCGTCGCGAAATGCGCGACGATCCGCTCGGCCGGTTCGACCTCGTCGAGCGACACGGGCTCGCGCAGCGGAACGGCCTGCAAGAGGTCGCGCAGTGTGACCGGCGGACGCGCTTCGAGCGCATCGGAGAGCCGCTCGAAGGCCGCATAGTCGCCGTGCAGCGTGCTGGCGCGCAACTGCTTGATAACGAGCGGATCGAAGGCATGGCGCACGCCCTCGCGCCGGTAGCGATACGAACCGCGATCGGGGAGCGGACGTTCGGTTTCCTGCGCGTCGGCGTACCAGCCGCGCACGTCGGCTTCGAGATCCGCGAAACGGACCGCGGGAACGTGAGCCGCAATCCCCGGAAAACACAGGTCAACGACCTCGCGATGCAGTCCGATCGCTTCGAAGGTCTGCGCACCGACGTACGAGCGCAGCGTGCAGATGCCGAGTTTGGCGAGGATCTTGAGCAGACCCGTCCGCAGCCCACGCAGATATGCGACGGCGTTGCCCGCGTCGGATGCGGCGCGCAGGCCGAGCCACGGCGTCACGACGTTGGCGCCGACTCCGATCAGCGCCGCGAGCGCGTGCGCGTCGCGCGCGAAACCGTCGGCGGCGGCGATCGAAGCCTGCATGCGCAACCCGCGCTGAACCAGCCGCTGGTGGACCGCACCGGCCGCGAGCAGGGCCGGGACGCTCGGGCCGAGCGGCCGGTCGTCGAGCACGATCAGGGTCGCTCCGCCTCGGACCGCGCGCTCGGCTTCGTCGCAGATCGCGAGCAAGCGCGCCCGCAGGCTCGCCTCGCCGAGTTCGAGCGCGAGTGCTTTCCGGCGTAGGCGCGCATCGAAGCAGAGCGTATCGAAATCGAGTTCGCCGAGGATTGCGCTCTCGAGCCCGACGATCGCGCCCGGCGCCGGGATATCGCCGTTGACGTCGCCCGAGCCGACCCAGGCGCGCAGATCGAAAACCAGACTTTCGCGCAGCGGATCGATCGGCGGGTTGGTGACCTGGGCGAAGCGCTCGCGCAGATACTCGGCGACCGGCGTGCGCCGCTCGAAGCAGGCCAGGGTCGCGTCGTCGCCCATCGACGAGGTCGGCTCGCTCCCCGAAGCCAGCACCCCGACGACGTCCTTCCGCTCCTCGTGCGTGCAGCCGAAGCGGTGCAGATCGCGCAAGCGCTCGTCGCCGCCGCGCGCCTCGGAACGGTCGCTCAGCTCGAACGACCAACTGCGCACGACTTCGCGGAAATCGGCGCGCTCGCGGCGCTCGGCGCGGAATTGCTCGGTCGCAACGACCTCGCCCGAGGCGAAGCGCACGATGAGCCGGCCGCCGGGACCCAAGCGTCCGCGCTGCACAATCGGATCGTCGCCGAAATCGACGACGCCGGCCTCGGAGGCGCAGAGCACGACGCCGCCCGCGGTCCGCGACCAGCGCAGCGGCCGCAAGCCCGTGCGATCGAGCGCCGCCCCGATC
>JBOHTX010000089.1:0-7764 GCA_050733855.1 Vulcanimicrobiaceae bacterium | reverse complement strand
GCCTCGGCCGTCGAGCTCGCAACCGGAAGGATCGTGTGGCAGGATCAATTCGATATCGGCCTCGTCGGCGGTTCCGTCAGCACGGCCTCGGGTCTGACCTTCCTCGGCGAAGCCTTCGGCGACTTCGACGCGCTCGACACGCGCACGGGACGATTGCTCTGGCGATTTCAAACCGGAGCGGGAGTGAACGCAGCCCCGATCGTTTTTCGCGTGGGCGGGGAGGAGTTCGTCGCCGTCGCATCCGGAGGCAACCGCCAACTCGGAAGCGCCTATGGAGATGCGCTCTTCGCTTTCCACCTTACGCCATAGCTCGTCGCCGCGGAGGGAGCCCCCGGGCGCGGGGTTGCGCGTCTCGGCTTATTTCGCGGTCGCGCCGATCTGCACTCGATCCCGCTGCCGCTGGCGCGTTACGCGCCGCTCGAACTCCTCGACGGCGTACGGGTCGGCGTTGACGGCGGCTGGTTTCTCGTCCTCCCCGACGAGTCCGAGCCGACTCTCAACATCTACGCCGAAGGCCCCGACGGCGAACGCGCCGACCGCCTCATCGACGACGTCTGCGGCCACATCGCGGCGCTCGTCGAAGCGTAAGCTTCATTTTCGATCGCCGTGCTTGTGAATGTACTCCCAGAGAATGTGCTGAATCAGGTTGCTGCGCTTTCTGTGTTGCGTGTCGGCGATGCCGTCGAGCGCCTCAAGCAGCGGTCGACTGAGGCGGATTGAAATCGGCTGCGTACCGGTGACCACGATCGGCTTGCCGGCGGCCACCCGTTCATCGCGACCGTCAAAAGCGTCGTAGTCCGGCGTCTCAAACCGCCGGATCATCTCTTCACGTGAGAGCTTTTGCGTTGTTCCCATCACTGCCCCCGATAGCGGCGCTGCTCGCGTGCATTCATATCGCGCGCCGCAAAGACGTACAAGTCTCCATCGCCGCGATACTCGCCAACCATCGCGAGAAGCCGGCCATCGGCGGTCTGCCCAAGAAAGACGTGATAGCCGCCGTCGCGCGTCTGTAAATAGTGTGCGTCCTCGCCCTCAATGCCGAGGAGCGCCTCCTCGACCTCGTCAGGCGTCACGCGATGGCTCTGCCACAGATGGCTGACATTGTTTTCATCCCAGACGAGCGAGGGCCTCGAGGGCAAATCGGCACACCCCTATTGTAGCGTATTGTAATGCTTTCCGCTACTACCTGCCGCAGCAATCTTCGAGCAGCTCGCGAAGCTGCGGGCGTCTCATCGCGACCGTCAATCGGTGGGAAGCCGGGCTCACAAGGTTCCGCGCCGCGGTGCGCTTGGGTTCGGTCAGCGGACCCGCCCGCGCGAGCGATCGTTGCTAAGCTGTTGCGGAGCCGCTGCCCGAGGTCGCGGCCGCTGCCGAAAGGCCGGCGGCGTCCCAGAGGGCGTCGAGGCCGCCGACGCCGACGAGCATCGCGGCGAGCGTTTTCAGGCGGCCGGTCTGGTCGTCGTAGTCGCGGCGCATTTGGTCGGCGGCGAGGCGCGCGAGTGCATCGGGCGCCGTTCCGCTGGGCGCGGCGGTTTCGTTGGCGAGCGACGCCGTGGACCAGGCGCGAGCGTCGAGGAGCGCGGCAAAAAAGGCTTGCTGCGGGGTCGTCGCGCTCCAGTCTCGGTCGTCCGTAACGATCGGGAATGAAACGGTCGCGTCGCCGGAACGCACCACGAGTTCGTGCGCGGTCGCGGATTTTTCCAGCACGAGTCCCGCGCGCTCGGCCAGCGCCGCGGCCTGCGCGCATCGGGTCGCGAAATCGTTGGGCTCGGCCGGCACGACTACCTCCGGGACGCAATCTGCGCCCTCGCTTCCGTTATCGGCCTCGGGGCGGCCGACTTAACCCGCCCCCGACCTTCTGCCGCTCCGAGCGCGCCGGCGGATCACGGCGCACCCCGCCGCGTCACGTAGGTAATCTTCTCCGCGAGCATCTCCAGGACGCTCGGCCACAGGAAACGCTGGGCCGTGGCGTAGCCGGCCGAGCGCATCCGGTCGGAGCGGCGCTCGTCGCCGTAGACGAGTTGCAGGTATTCCGCGAGCTCCCGGCCGTCGTCGGTGTCGCAGACCAGCGCGTTGACGAACGGCTCGGCGTAATCTTCGCCGGTAGAACCGCAGACGGGGATGCCGCCGGCGGCCATCACCTCGAGGCCGACCAACCCGAACGGCTCGCGGCCGCTGTTGGCAAGCACCGCATCGCAAGCCGCGTAGAGTGCGGCCAGCGTCGTGTCCGCGAGAAACGTCTGCACGTGCGCGACCTCGGCATCGCAGCCGGCAAGGGCGGCTACCAGCGCCTGCGGGTCGTCACCGCTGCACGCGATTCGCTCGACGCGAAGGCCGCGCTCGCGGGCGCGAGCGAAGACGAAGTCGGCGTACGGCTCGCGCCCGCCGCGAACGAGCAGCTGCGGTGCAAGCCCGGTCGCACGCAACTCGCCAACGGCATCGATCGCTTGCAGCCAGTTCTTATCGGGATCGAAGCGGCCGACTTTGACGAGCGCCGGCTTCCCGCGCAAGGCCGACCGGAAACGTGCGACGAGATCGCGCGGCGGCCCGTCCAGCAGCTCTTCGGGAATCCCATTGGGCACGATCAGCGCGCGCACGCCGCGCAGCGCCAACTCGAATTTCATGAAGCGGCTGACCGTCGTGATCGCGGCCGCGCCTTCGAGCGCGCGCCACGGAATACGATCGAAGCCGTAGACGTTGTTCGCATTCCAGAGCAGCGTGACGTGCTCGCGCAGCCCGCGCGCACGCAGCAGGCGGTCGAGCGCGAGCGCTGCCGGCACCGTCTGCCATTCTTCGGCTAAGATCAGGACGCGTTCGCCGGCTTGCGCCGCAGGCGCCACCAGTTCATCGACCGCGAAGCGCGGCACGCTCGCGCCAAAATCGTTGACCTTGCCTTCTTCGCCGTCGTAGACGTTGCGCGGATGGTAGGCGGAAATCCACTGGCACCAGCGGCGCAGCGTCAGGTGCGGTAGCGGCTGCTCGAGCGCGGGTAGGGCGGGATCGCCGACGAAGAACAGCGTGGTTCGCACCTCGGCCTCGGCCAGCGCGCGCGCAAGCGAGCCGGCGCGGGTCGCAAGGCCCCCGACCGACGCATAGCGGTCCGGACCCTCAAACGAAAGCACGATCGCGGAGGCGTGGCCGGCGATCATGGTTCCTCGGCGACGGTCACGCCGTCGCGCGCAAGCGCCGCAAAACGAACGGCAGGATCCCGCCGTTGCGGAAGTACTCGGCCTCGTCCGGCGTATCGATCCGCAGGATCGTCGCGAAGCGCACGACCGCGCCGTCGGCGCGCGTCGCCGTCACCTCGATCCGGGCGCGCGGCTCGATGCCGGCAGCGATGCCCCCGATCTCGTAGAGCTCTTCTCCGGTCAGCACCAGCGAGGCGCGGGTCGCGCCGTCGGCGTATTCGAGCGGCGCGATCCCCATTCCGACCAAATTGCTGCGGTGAATGCGCTCGAACGATTCGGCGATGACCGCGCGCACGCCGAGCAAGAGCGGACCCTTGGCGGCCCAGTCGCGCGAGGAACCGGAGCCGTACTCTTTGCCCGCGAGCACGATCAGCGGAGCGCCCTGCTCGGCATAGCGCATCGCCGCATCGAAGATCGAGAGCACCTCGCCGCCCGGCAACAGGCGCGTCATCCCGCCTTCGATTCCGGGCACGAGCGCATTGCGCAGGCGCGTGTTGGCGAAGGTCCCGCGCACCATCACCTCGTGATTGCCGCGGCGCGCGCCGTAGGAGTTGAAATCGGCCGGCTCGACGCCGCGTTCGATCAGATAGGCGGCGGCCGGGCTCTTGCGCGCGATCGTGCCGGCCGGCGAGATGTGATCGGTCGTCACGCTGTCGCCCAGCACCGCCAGCGCGCGCGCACCGGCGATGTCCTGCAACGGCTCGGGCGCGAGCTTCATTCCCTCGAAGTAGGGCGGTTGTTTCACGTACTCGCTGCCAGCGTCCCAGGCATAGCGGTCGGAGGCCGGAACCTCGAGCGCGCTCCAGCGCTCGTCGCCCGCGAACACGTCGGCGTAGCGCGCGCGGAAAGCGTCGGCATGCACCGACGAAGCGATCGCGGCATCGATCTCGGCGCCGCTCGGCCACAGCTCGCGCAAGTACACCGGCTTCCCTTCGGTGTCGTTGCCGAGCGGTTCGCGCTCCAGATCGAGATCGATCCGCCCGCCGAGCGCATAGGCAACCACGAGCGGCGGCGAGGCGAGGTAGTTGGCGCGCACCTGCGGATGGATGCGCCCCTCGAAATTGCGATTGCCGGAGAGGACCGCCGCGACCGCAAGATCGTGCTCGGCGACCGCTTCGGCGACCTCGCGCGGCAGCGGTCCGCTGTTTCCGATGCAGGTCGTGCAGCCGTAGCCGACCAGGTTGAAGCCGAGCAGATCGAGGTAGGTCTGCAAGCCGGCGGCGGCCAGATAATCGGTCACCACTTGCGAGCCGGGCGCGAGGCTCGTCTTCACCCACGGCTTGCGCGCAAGTCCGCGTTCGACCGCCTTCTTGGCGAGCAGTCCCGCGGCCAACATCACCGCCGGATTCGAAGTATTCGTGCACGAGGTGATCGCGGCGATCACGACCGCGCCGTCGGAGAGTTCGGTCTCCGGCCGGGCCGCGACCGCGGTCCCGCCGCCGCCTTCGCCTTCGAGCCGCGCCAGCGCGAACTCGCCGGACCGGCCGTTCTGGCGTTCGGCGCGGGCGCGCTGCCAGTCGCCGAGCGCCACCGCGAACTCGCGCGGGACGTCGCCGAGTGCGACCCGGTCTTGCGGCCGGCGCGGCCCGGCGATGCTCGGCACGACCGCCTCGAGATCGAAATCGAGCACGTCGTCGTAGAGCGGTTCGGGATCGCCCGGCGCGCGGAAGAGCCCCTGCGCGCGAGCGTAGGCCTCGACGAGCGCGATCTGGGCGCGCGGCCGCCCGGTCAGTTCGAGATACGCGAGCGTTTGGCGATCGATCGGAAAGAGCGCCACGGTCGAGCCGTATTCCGGCGACATGTTCCCGATCGTGGCGCGGTCGGCGACCCCGAGCGATTCGAGCCCAGGACCGAAGAACTCGACGAACGTTCCGACCACGCCGCGCTTGCGCAAGCGCTCGGCAATCGTCAGCACGAGATCGGTCGCGGTGACGCCTTCGCGCAGACGCCCGCGCAGGCGCACGCCGAGCACCTCCGGCACGAGCATCGTAATCGGCTGACCGAGCATCGCGGCCTCGGCTTCGATCCCGCCGACTCCCCAGCCGACGACGCCGATCCCGTTGACCATCGTGGTGTGCGAATCGGTGCCCACGACGGTATCGGGATAGGCGAGCGGTTGCGCTTGCTCGGCCGGCGCATCCGCGCCGAAGACGACCCGCGCCAGATACTCGATGTTGACTTGGTGGCAGATCCCGGTATCGGGCGGGACGACCCGCAAGCCGCGCAGCGCCGCTTGGCCCCATTTGAGAAACGCGTAGCGTTCGCGGTTGCGCGCAAACTCGAGCCGGCCGTTGACGGCGAGCGCGTCGCTTGCGCCGAAACGATCGACCTGCACCGAGTGATCGATCACGAGTTCGACCGGCTGCAAGGGGTTGATGGCCTTCGGGTCGCCGCCCAGCGCCGCCATGGCATCGCGCATGGCGGCCAGATCGACGACCGCCGGAACGCCCGTAAAATCCTGTAACAGCACGCGCGCCGGACGAAAGGCGATCTCGCGGTCGCGCGGGCTCCCGGGGGCCCAGCTCGCGAGCGCGGCGATGTCCTGCCAGCTCACGCTGCGGCCGTCTTCGCAGCGCAATAGGTTTTCCAAGAGGATTTTGATCGCGAACGGGAGCCGTGGGATACCGGAGAAACCTGCGCGCTCGAGCGCATCGAGCCGGTAGAGCGCGTAGGTTCGGCCCTCGACGGCGAGCGTTCCGCGGGTCTCGTAACTATCCGGATTTGCGATCTGCATGGCCGAGCGCGTTTCGCTACGACTCCGACTCGCCCCCGGTCGGCACGGCCGCGATGTGCGCGGTTCCGTTCATCGCGCCGCGAACGCCGAGCGCGACCTGTCCCTGCAAGAGCGCATGCAGCGGCGCTGCGACCAAACTCGCACGCCAGCCGTCGACCTCGAGCGTCCGTGCGATCGCCTCGGGCGTCTGGGGCAGTTCGCGCGCGACCCGTTCGAGCGCGCTGCGCGTGGCGAGCAGTCCCGCGGGGAGATCCGCTTCGGCGGCGATCGCGCCGATTTGGACCGCGAGCAGCGAGGCCAGCGCGTCACGCTCGGTCCCGGGCGGCCGCGCCGGCTTGCGCGGCAAGGCCTCGTCGGGGAGCGCGAGACCGGTGGCGACCGCGGCCACGATCCGCTCGCCGAACGCTTTTCGTGTCCCGGCATCGATCCGCCGCAACTGTGCAAACTCGGCGACCGAGCGCGGACGCAAGCCGACGAGCGCCACCATCGCATCGTCGGGAATCACGTACTTGAGCGGAATGTCGCGCTCGCGCGCCAGCGCGTCGCGCATCTGCGCCAGCTCGCGCAGGATGCCGAGTTCGCGCCGGTTCATGCGCGCGGCGCCCGGGATGCGCAGGTAGAGCCGCTCCGGGTCCGGCTGGTAGCGCGCAAGCTCGCAGAGCGGTGCAGCTTCGTCTTCGTACCAGCCCAGCCGGCCGCGCGCTGCGAGCCGTTCGTGCAAACGATCGGCCAGCGCGAAGAGATGGGCGACGTCGTCGACCAGGTATTCGATCTGCGGTGCGCTGAGCGGCCGGCGGCTCCAGTCGCTGGTCGTCTGGCCTTTGCGCAAACGCAGGTCGAGCAGGCGAGCGACCAGATCCCCGAGCGAAATCGACATGCCGAAACCGCAGAACGCCGCGGCCAACTGCGTATCGAAGACCGCCTTCGGGAGCTGCCCGAAGCGATCCGCAAAGATCTTCAGGTCGCCGTGCAGGGCGTGTCCGACCACCGTCGTCTGCGCGAGCGCCTCGGCCAGGGGCTGCAGATCGGGCACCCGCAGCGGATCGACCAGGACGATCCCCTCGCCGAGCGCGAGCTGCACGACCATCAGGCGCGCGGCATACGAGCGCTCGTTGTGGAACTCGGTATCGAGCGCAACCCGCGGCGCGGCCGCGACCCGTTCGCACAGCGCGGCCAAGTCCCCTTGGGTCTCGATCATGGTCGGATTCACGGTACTCGGATTCCCTTCGGATGATCGCGATGCCGGTGATGGAAGAGCATGCGCAGACGCGCGGGCACGTGCGGACGGTGCGCTTCGTAGTAGGCGTGGACCGATTGCGAGACGCCGTTGCCGAAGATCGCGAGCAGGGTGCAGATCGGGATCGCGATCGCGCACATCGTCCAGGTGTGGACCACGATGGAGGTGCGCGTGGCCGCCGCGATCTGGGTCGCGAGCGTCCCTCCGAATCCCGGGATCAGGCGCAGCGCCAGCAAAAATCCCGGTGAGCCAACTCGGAAGCGCCGCACCCAGCCCGGCAGGCGTTCGACCGTCGTCTCCAGGTCGAGGAGGCGCGTGGTGCGCCGCGCGATCGCGTAGCCCGCGAGCGCCGCCAGCACCAAGCCGATCGCGTTGACGATCGAGCCCCACCACGGCCCGAAGAGCACGCCGTTCATGATCGCGAGCGCATCGGTGACCGAGAACGGGGCCGAGGCCACGATCGCGAAAATCACAACGGCGAGCGGCATCGCGGTCGGACCAAGCGTTCGCAGGATCGCTTCGACGTGCCCGCGCTCGCGGATCACAAAGGCCGCCAGCGCGAACGAGGCGACCAGGACGGCGGCCGCTTCGGCGCGGCGCCAGCC
>JBOHTX010000088.1:0-7794 GCA_050733855.1 Vulcanimicrobiaceae bacterium | reverse complement strand
GCTCGACGCTGCCGCCGAGGCGCCGCTGCGCACCGCCGAACTCGCGTGCGCCGTGCTACCGCTCGCCGAGCAGACGCTCGGCTTCACCAAAGCGGCGCTCGCAACCGATCTCGGTTCCGCGAGCGAATTCGCCGCGGCGTCGCTTGCGGCCGCGGCCCTCAACGTTCGCGTCAACCATCGCTCCCTGCCCGACGGTCCGGCTTGCGCGCAGCGCGAAGCGCGGCTCGCAGCGCTCGAAACGGAAGCCGCTGCGGCGCTCGCCCGCATACGGGCCGCGCTCCGGCGCGATGGTACGCGCGCTTAGCGCTCGACGAAGATACGGCGGCCCCAGTAGGCGAGGAGGCTGCCGAGGATGCCGACGCCGAGCAAGAAGACGACCGAATCGAGCACCACGACGGCCGTCGTCGTGCTGCCGCCGCAGAGCGAAGCGACGCCGGCGATCGAGGCGAGCGCCAGGCGACGCAGCGGGTTCGAGCTGAGCCCCGAGAGACTGCGTGCCTGCGCAATCACGTCGTCGGCGCTCCAGCCGTCGGTCGGAATGATGGAGGCGATCTTGCCGTCGCGCCCGACGAAGGTCAGGCGATCGTCGTGCTGGAAGTCGTTGGGCGCGTCTTTGACCGAAGAGATCCCGAACGCATCGAAGGTATCTTTGATCTGTGCGGACTCACCGGTGAGCATCGACCAGGCACGCGGATCGGCGCCGAAGCGGCGCCCGTAGGCGGCCATCACCGCCGGCGAATCGTAGGTGGGGTCGAGCGTCACCTCGACCAGATGAAAGTGGGCGGGGTCGAGATGCTTTTGAAGGTACGCGTATTTGGCGCTGACAAACGGGCAGATATCGGTGCAGCGCGTAAAGACGAAGCTCAGGATGACGACCTTGCCGCGAAAGTCGCCGAGGGTGACCGGGCGGCCGCGCTGATCGACGAATTCGTAGCCCGGCGGGCTATCGCCGGGTTGCAGGATGTGGGTGATGAGCGGGTTGGGCATTCCGGCAACGAAGCGCAGCGCCGGCCGAACGTCGACGAGGCGCCAGTTGCGGCCCGCGCGCTCCCCGAGCGCGTCGAACTCGCCCGAGGGCTCAAGCTTGACGGTCCGCGGGATCACGACCCGCAGCGTCCGGCTCGGCATCGTCCGCGTGATCGCGTCGATGCGCACCAGCGCATGGGTCGGGTCGAGCCGCGTCAGCAGATAGCCGTGCATCGGCACGAGCGCAAGCGCCAGCGCCACGATGCCGATCATTCGAGGAGCCTTCCCAAGTCCGTCGCAAACGAGCCGTGCGGGTCGCTCGCATCGCCGATCGCTGACAGCATGCCGTCCGGCGCGATGAAGTACACGACGGTATCGTGCGTCACGTGCTCCGCGCCGCCTCGGCCGCGGCTTACGGTCGCGCTGATGTGGTAGCGGCGTTCGACCGCCGCAAGCTGGGCCGGGGTACCGCGCAGACCGACGACCTCGGGACCGAAGCGCCGCACGTAGGCCGCGAGCACGGCGGCGCTATCGCGGGCGGGATCGACGGTGATGAAGGCGATCGTCACCCGCCTTCCGGCCGGACCGAAGGCACGAGCCGCGCGCGCCAGCCGTGCGAGCGTGGTCGGGCACTCGTCGCGGCAGTGGGTGTAGCCGAAGTAGAGCGCCACTGCCCGACCACGCTCGGCGGAGAGCGAAAACGTTCGACCGTTCGCCGCTGGGAGCGAGAACTCGGGCGCCGGCCCGAGCGCGGCCTGGGCCGGTTTGGAGCACGAAGCGAGCGCGACGGCGAGCAGCAAGCTCACGAGGACGAGCGGCCCCTTTACGTTCGCGAGCGATTTCACATCGCTGCGCTTCTTCGCGCCGTACGCCGCTACGCCCTCGGGCCGAGCATTCCTAGCCGCCGACGAGTTCGAGGAACGGCGCGATGTCGTCGCGTTCGACGTCCATGCCGACCCCGCGCGCGTTCCAGCGCAGGTCGTGAAAATCGGAGCCGGCCGTCATCACCAGACCGTAGCGCGCGGCGAGTTCGCGGAAGCGCGCGACCGCCGCTGGATCGTGCAGCGGATAGAACACTTCGATGCCGGCCAGCCCCGCTTCGACCAGCTCTTCGACGATCGCATCGTCGGCCAGCCGTCCCGGGTGCGCGAGCACGGCGACTCCGCCGACGCGAGCGACCAGCCCAATCGCTTCCTGCGGTCCAAGGTAACGGATCGGTACGTAGGCCGGTTTGCCGGCGCCGAGCAAGTCGCGGAAGGCGCCCTCGATATCGCGGCAATAGCCGTTGCGCACGAGCGCGCGCGCAACGTGCGGGCGCCCAAGCGCGGTCCCCGGATGTGCGGCTTCGGCGCGAACCTCCTCGAGCGAAAGATCGTAGCCGAGGCGCACGAGGCGCGCGACCGTTTCCCGCACGCGCTCTTCGCGGCGGCGGCGGTGTTCGGCCAGAACGTCGCCGATCTCCGGCGCGTCGGTCGGGAATCCGTATCCCAAGATGTGGACTTCGCCGCCGCGGTAGGTCGTGTTCAGTTCGATCCCGGTAACGAGCCGCGCGTCGGCGAACTCGCTGAGGGCCGTATAGGCGCCGAGCGAATCGTGATCGGTGACCGAAAAGGCTTCGACTCCGCGCGCCGTCATCGCGGCAAAGAGGTCCGTCGGCGAGAGCGTTCCGTCGCTCTCGAACGAGTGCGAGTGAAAGTCGACGAGCACCCGGCGCGCTACGACCGCGCGCGCGCCTTGGCCTTCTTGCGTGAATTGACGAAATACACCATCACGCGCATCTCCTCGCGGAAGCCGACCAGGTTGCGGCGGTGCGACGGATCGCGCAGCGCCTCGATGGCGTGCTCGACCAGTTCGTCGCGCCCGGCCTCTTCGCCGAGGTCGTCCTCGGGGGGCGGATTGCGAAGGAGCCGCTCACCGAAACGCTCGCGCAGGAGCGCGACCAGCAGCTCGAGTTCCTCCCGCGAGAAACTCTCCGCATCGCGCGCAACCCGCACGAAGGTCATCCGCTCGTCCCGTTCGCAGGTCGCGCTCAGGCGTCCGACCGGCTCGCCTGCGACCTCGTGCAAGGCCGCGACGTGCTCGACGAGCGCTCCGCAGATCGCACGCTGCGAAGCCCGCTCGAGCGGACCGTCGACCGCGAAGGAGAGCACGAGCGTCCCCTCGGCCGGACGCGCGGTCAGGGTCGCGAGTTCCGGATAGCGCACCAGGAGCGCAACGACCAAGCCGACCGCGTCGCTCGGCTCGTTCGGGACGCTGCTCCGGATAGAGGCTCGCATTTCTTCACCAACGGCTGCAAGGGGCCGGCCGAGGCCGGGGCGGGCTGGATTCGGAGCCTTGCCGGGTTCCCCTTGGGACCGGGGAGACCCGGCTCTCGCCCGCCCCCAGGAAGGATGGAGCACGGGGGCCGGCGGCGTATAAGCGAGAGGATGTCCCTCCGCAGGCTCGCCGTCGCGGTCCCGGGGGCGGCCCTGGTGGCGCTCGTCGTCCACCTGGCCCGCTTCGGGACCTCGCATGTCCCGGGGATGCAGAACGCCGCGATGCTGGCGCTGGTGGTCGGCGGCCTGCTGGCCGCGACCGTGCTCGGCGCCCTACTCGACGGGGCTCTCGGACCGCAGCGGCGTTCGCGCAAGCCCGCGGTCGATCTCGGGGAAGCGGCGGCGGTCGCGCTCGCCGGATTCGGCGCGTACGCGGCCCTGGAGGCGAGCGAGGGCCACGTCCCGCTCGCCGGCTTCGGCCTGCTGCCGCTTGCCGCGCTCCTGCTCGGGGCGCTCGCGACGACCGCGCTGCTGGCCTTCGCTGGTCGCCTGCTGGCGCACGCCGGAGCACAGCTGGCCGAACTTGCGGGCGAAGCACTCGCGTTCGCCCCTCCGCCGGCCTATCAACGGATTCCAGCCGGGCGAGCGACCCTCGCTCTCGGCCGTCGCCCGCGGCAGCGGCGCGGGCGCGCCCCTCCCCCGCTCGGCTAGCTCGACCGCGCCGCCGTCTCGCGACGGCGGCCGTCTTTGCTCGCCATCCGAGGGGCTTTTATGCATTCTGCACGTGCGGCCGTCGCGGCCGCCATCCTGTACTTGCTCGCATCGCTTGCGTCGGCGCCGGCCGCGTTCGCGGGGACGACGGGGCTCGTTCGCGGGACGATCACCGAAGCCGGCAAGCCGGTCGCAGGCGCCGCCGTCACGCTCGTTGGCGAGGGCAGCACCTTCCGCACCACGACCCGCAGCGACGGAACCTTCGCGTTTGAGCACGTTCCCTTCGGAACGTATGCGCTCAGCGCAGCCAGCGGCAGCGCGACCAGCAACCGGAACATCTCGGTCGCAAGCGACGCGGTCGTGGTCGTCTCGCTGGACCTAGCGGTGCTGCAGACGATCGCGCGCACCAAATCCGGCCTGGTGAAAACGGCCAGCTCGTTGCCGGTCAGCGTCAACGTGCTCGACAAGCGCCAGATCCAGGCGATACCCGATAACCAGAGCCTCGACAAGCTGATCACGACGCTCCCCGGCATCGTCAGCTTTTCGTACAACGAGCCGGTCGCCCACGGCTTCCACGGCCTCACCTACGAAATCGACGGCGTCCCGATCCCCCTGGGAACGGCGGCAAATTTCAGCGAGGTGATCGATCCGCGTTCGATCGATTCGCTCGAGGTCTTCACGGGCGCCTTTCCGGCCGAGTACGGCGGCACGCGCCAGGGAGCGGTCGTCGACATCATCTCGCACCGGCCGAACGATCCTTCGGCGCCGGCCGCCGGTTCGTTTGGGACCGGCCTCTCGAACTACGGCGGCGCGCAGACCTCGCTCGACGAGTCGCTCGGAATCGGAAAGTCGACGCGTGCCTTCCTCAACCTCAACGAGGAGCGGACCAATCGCGGGATCGATTCGCCGACCTTCGATCCGGTCCACGACCGCTCCAACCAATCGAATCAATTCCTGCGCACGATCACCAACGTCGGTTCGCTCGATACGCTCGCGTTCGATCTCTCGAACAACGTTGCGAGTTTTCAGATCCCGATCAACACGACGTTCAATCCGAACGATCCCGTGATCTCGCCGCCTGGGACCGACGACGTTCAGCGCGAGTACGACTCGTTCGCGGACGCCGTTTTTACGATCAATGCCAAGAGCGGCAATGCCTTTACCGAGATCGCGCCCTTCTACCGCTACGATCGGATTCGCTACCTCGGCGACCTGCCGAACGACCTCGACTCGTACCTGCTCAATCCGGGCGCGCCGGCCACCTTTCTCGACGGGCTGCAACAAGACCGGCACTCGACCTTCTACGGCCTCAATCTCACCCAATTCGCAGTCTACGGGCCGCACGCGATCAAAGCCGGCATCCAGACCCAAGTCGAGAACTTCACGGGCAGCGAGCTGATCGCGTTCCACGATCCGAACACCGGCGAGGTCAACGACTTCGCCGACGCCTCGGCACAACGCGGCAGTAATCTCGGCGCCTACATCGAGGACAAGTGGACGCCGACGCGCTACGTCTCGGTGCAGGGCGGGGTGCGCTTCGACCGCTCGACCGGTTACGTCGACGGCGGTCAAATTAGCCCCCGCTTGGAGATCAACGGGCAGGTCGATCCGCAGGACATCCTGCACGCGTATTACGGCCGGCTCTACGCCGCGCCGTTTCTCGAAGACACCCGCCGCGCGGCCGTCATCCTGAACGGAGGTTCGAACTCGAACCTGCCGGTCTACGACCTCCAACCGGAACGCGATTCCTATTACGAGATTGGGCTCGCGCACACGTTTTCGCCCGGCGCGACCGCCTACATCGATTTCTGGAAGCGCAACGTGCAGAACGTGCTCGACACGACCCAGCTCGCCGAGACCCCCCTGTTCGCCGTCTTCAACAACACGATCGGGATCGCCAAGGGTGTCGACGGGCGGGTGACGACGACCTGGCGCAACGGCGATTCGCTCTCGTTTTCGGCGACGCTTTCGAACTCGCAGGCCGGCGGCGTCAACGGCGGCACCTTCCTCTTCTGTCCGCCCGGTTCGAGCGCCGACTGCAGCGCCTCCAACCTCGACGTCACGCTGAACCCCGAGGATCACGACCAAGCCTTCGCCTCGAACCTGCTCTATACCAAGCGCCTGGGCCGCGACCGCAGCTTCTTCGCTTCGATCCAGCCGGACTACGGGACCGGCTTCCCGGTCCAGTTTCAGAACGGTGCGGGCCGCTTGCCGCCGCATCTGGTCTGGAACGCATCCGTCGGTCGCGACGCGCGCCAAGGGAACCGGCACGGCCTCGGCTACGTCGCGACCTTTTCGAACTTCACCAACAACCTCTACCTGATCAAGATCAACAACGGCTTCAATACGACCCAGTGGGGCCGGGGCTTCAGCGCCGGCTTCCGCGTAACGGCGCAGTTGTGAGGCGATCTGCCTCTGACCGGAAGCGCTAGCTCGCGTGACCGGTCAGCGTGAGGAATCCATACCAGAGTCCGAGCGTCACGCAGACGACCGAGATGCCGATCGCGATCGCGTTGCCAAGGCCCGAGTTCTTGCGGTAGCCCAGAATGCGCTTGTTGTTGGCGAGCACGAGCAGAAAGCCGAGCACGATCGGCAGCACCAGTGCGTTGAAGGCTTCGACCTCGAGGGTGATCGTCACGAGCGGCAGCCCCGGGATCAGGACGATCCCGGCCGCCAGCACGACCATCCCGGCGTAGAGTCCGTAGAAACGCTTGGCGTCCAGGCACGGGTGGTTGAGCGAACACGGCCAGCCGAAGGCTTCACCGAAGGCCCACGCGGTAGCGAGCGTCACCACGAACGCACCGAGCATCGATGCCCCGATCAGACCGGCCGCGAAAATAACGCCGGCGAAGCGGCCGGCCAGCGGGATCAGAGCCAGGGCGGCGTGCGCGGCATCGCTCACCGAGATGTGCCGGACGTAGAGGGTCGCCGCGGTCGTTACGATGACCGCGATCATGATGACTTGGGTCGCGACCGCACCGAGCGCCGTGTCGATCCGTGCAAAGTTCAGGTCCGGAAGTTTGAGCCCCTTATCGACGGTCGCACTCTGCTGATAGAAAATCATCCAGGGCATGATCACCGCACCGATGTTGCTCGCGACCAGCAGCAGGTAGCTGCGGTCGCCGAGCGGCTGCGAGCCGAAAATGCCGTCGCGCACGATCGAAGCGACCGAGGGATGGGCCGCGAATGCCGCCGGAATGAAGAGCAGCTCGATCAGGCACAGACCGAGCGCAACCATCTCGGCGCGGCGGTAGGCGCCGCTCAGCGAAACCGCGATCAAGATCGCGGCGGCTGCGAGCACCATCAGCGCGGGCGAAACGCCGAAAATCAACGCGGCCCCCGCGATGCCGATGAACTCGGTCACGAGCGCTGCGACGTTGGTGAGCAGCATCGTGCCGAGCGAGACCCAGCACCAGCCGAGGCCATAGTGCTCGCGGATCAGTTGCGCGTGCCCTTTGCCGCTGGTCGTCCCGAGCCGAACGGTCATTTCCTGAACGACGAAGAGCGGCACGATCAGGAGCAGCTGCAGCAGGACCAGCTTCATCCCGAACTGCGCGCCCGAAGCGGCAGCCGTCGTGATGCTGCCGGCCTCCGTATCCGCGAAGGCCACGATGACGCCCGGCCCGATCACCGCCAGCAATCGCAAAAGCGAGCGCCGCCGGTCGCGTGCGCGCCCGGTCCGCAGCGCGGGAAGCGAGGTGCTCTCCGGGTCGCGTCGCGGGGGCGTCAGGGTAGCCAACGAGCGGTGTACCTCGCAAACCTTAGGGGCGCCTTGTGAGAGTTTTAGGTATTCCTAAGTGTTCCTTTGAGAACGGGGCGGCGTGCCCCCCGTTGCCCCCCGGGCCGGCACTCGCCGGCCCCG
>JBOHTX010000087.1:0-7834 GCA_050733855.1 Vulcanimicrobiaceae bacterium | reverse complement strand
CAGTTCGATCGCCTGCAGCGCGACCCCGAGGTAGCCGCGGCGCGGGCTGCGGCCGCTCGCGAGAACGGCGACGACCCGTTCGAGTGTTTCGAGCGGAATGGTGAGCGCGCTGCGCCGCGAGAGGCCGGCCGTGTTCATTCCGATCAGTTGGCCAGCGCTATCGACGAGCGGCCCGCCCGAGAAGCCGCGATAGAAATTGAGGTCGGGCCGGATGAACCGCTCGATCTCGCCGCCGCGCCACGTTCGCCACGCTCCATCGAGCGAGCTGATGATCCCGAAGGTTGCGCCGAGCGCGCCGTCCTCGTCGCGCGCGAGCGCCAGCACGAAGCGGCCGACGGCAAGCGCGCTCAGGTCCGCGCGTGCAAGCGGCGTCAGCGTCGCTTCCGTGCGGAAGAGCGCGACGTCCGTCGCGGGGTCGCGGGCGACGAGCCTCGCTTGCAGCGGTGCGCCTTCGAAGCGAAAGGCGGCGCTCTCGTCGCTTTCGACCAGGTGATCGGTCGTGATGAGGTGGTGCGCGTCCCAGGCGATGGCGCTCAGGTCGCGGCGCGGGTTGGCATCGAGGTACGCGACGGAGGGGGCCGCGTTAGCGACCGCCTGCGCGAGGTCGTCGGAGAGCGCGGCGAGCGCGCTCGCGGTTGGGGAACTCATGGCGTCAGTATGCGCCGGGCGCGAGGATGGCGCATCGCCGGATCGGCTAGGGCGGCGCTTCCGCAGCCGGCCGGGTCTTAAGTTGTCCTTAAGACTACGGAAACGCCGGGGTCATCTCGGCGGACGACCATCGGGCTCCGATGCTCTTTGCGAACCGGTCGGGCGAGCGCGGTTTCACGCTCGTCGAGGCGCTGTACTCGATCGCGCTGCTTTCGGCGGCGGCGCTCGGGATCGGGGCGGCCGTCGTCGGTGTGACCCACGCGCTCACGGGCGGGCTCGCGCGCGTCCAGCTCGCCGGAGTCGCGCAGAACGTGCTCACCGACCTGCGCGCCGCGGGCGCCTACCAGCAGCCGGTGCTCGCCGCACTCGCAAGCGGCGGCGCGCGGACCTTCGAGATTCGGCAGCCTCTCCCGAACGGCGGCAGCGGGGTCTACTCGGTGACCGAGACCGTGACCGCGACCGGCGTTCCGCAGCCCGCGCCCGGTGCGCCGGCTACCGACGCGATGCCGACCTACACCGCAATCGTCACCGTCAGCGATGCGGCCGGCGATTCGCAAACGTTCAGCTCGCTGCTCGCCGAGGAAGCCCCCGCGCCCGGTTCCCAGGTGACGCCCGATCCGAGCCAGACCTACTCACCGCCGCCGTCGGGACCGACGAACGGGCCCGGCCCCGGCAGTGGGCCCGGCAGCGACGGAGGCTACGGCGGACACGGCTGCGCAATCAACCCGGTCGCGTGCCCGCGTCCGATACGGGGGCCGATTCCGCTGTGAAGGGTCGCGCAGGCGAGCGCGGGTTCAGCACCATCGAGGTTCTGGTTGCGCTCGCGATCGCGACGCTCGTTGGTTTCGCAGTCCTCGGCTTCGCGCGCGTGCTCGGCGCCACGATGCAACGCGCGTACACGAGCGACGCAGGCGCAAATGCGCTCGACCAACTGGCGACGAGCCTCCGCGATCAAAGCGCAACGTCGTTTGCGGTTTTCGTCCCGATCTACGACGTGATGGGCGGCCAAGATGCGCCCGACGGCGGCGTCGGCCACGAAGTCGATCTGTATTCGCAGGGGCCGCACGGTCAGCAATACGAGACGGCGTACTACGACGATCCCAAGGCGCGCACCGTGCAGCGCTGGGATTACGATGCGAGCGGCGCGCGCGGCGTCCGCGACCCGAGCAGCGGCGTGATCGATCCGCAGGCGACCTACCCTCCGATCCGCAACGTCGCGTCGTTCACCGCGCAGCGCTTCTATCCCGATCAGCTCGCGAGCGCGAGCGTCGATGCCGGCGTCCTGCCAAGCATCACCGGGACGGCAAGTCCGCAGGAACTGCCGCTCGGCTTCGGCGGAGCGCAGGGCTTTCGGCCCGATCTCTACGGCGGCAACGCCGTCGTCGAAGTGACGCTCGCCACCGCGACCGCGGTGCGGACCGTGCACCTGGCGGCCGGCGCGATGGCGAGCGGCTTCACCTACCTGGCCGCCCCGCGCTGGCACGCGATCCTCTACCGCATCGATCAAACGCATCGCTCGTTCGGCGGGATCGTTCAGAAGAGCCACGTCTTCATCAAGGGCCGGATCGACGTCGCGTACGCCGACGACGATAAAGGCAGTCCCGAATGGATCCCCTGGTGCACCGATATCGGGATCTACGGCAACCCCGGCGGACTCGACCCCAACGATCCGCACGCCAACTACGTGCCATCCGATCCGGCCGAACAGGCGAACTTCATTCTCGGCATCTGCATCCACGGGAACGCCGACCCCAACAACTACTACGCGTCGCACCCCACGCCGCCGCCGCCCTCAGCCTACTCCCCACCGCCCGGCGCAAGCACGCAGGATGCGTCGCAAGACTCGGTGCTCCAAGATGTCGCGCCCGCGGCGGCTCCGCACGCCGTTCCGACTCCCTGACGGAGGGCGTACCGTGTTCATCCAGTCGATGCTGCTCGCGATCTTGGTTCTCACGCTCGGCCTGGCGATCACGACAACCTCGCTCATCTCGGCCAAGGCAATGCTGGTGCACCGGATCGCGGCGCATTCCGCAGACGCCGCACAGGCCGGCACGATCGATTTCGTCCACGGCCTGCGCGACTACATCCGCATCCACGGCGTCGCCGGCCTGGCCGCGATTCAGAACGCGAAGTCGCAGGGCGCGCTCGCGCCGCTCTGCGGCGACGGTTCGAGCATCGGCATCGGGAGCGGGCCTGGAGGCGGTGCGCCCGGTGCCTCGCCCGATTCGGTTGGTGCCGCTGCAGGCGCGTTGCGGCCTCGGGCGCGGGAGCCGATCATGCTCGGCCCAGCCTGTCCATACTCGTACACCGTTTCCGCAGTGGTCACCGGCGACCAGCCAGCGGCCCAGGTCCCGGGCGGCGGCAACCTGGCGGGCGCCGGCACGAACGAGACCGCGCAAAACGAGCAGCAGTACATCCGGGAGCAACGCATCTCCGCCGTCGTCACGACCACGCTCGAAAGCAGCGACGGCTCGCAGACGTTCGGCACGCGCACCCGCGAACTCACGCTGCGCGTCTTCCAAACCGCGCCCTACGCCATCGTCAGCGGCGTCCGCGACCTCGCGACCGTCAACGGAATCAGCGGCCAAGCCCAAGGTGATAGCGGCGGAAGCGCGACGTTCGTAGTCGGCAGCGACCCGTTTAGTGGCGCGAGTGCTTCGTCCCAGAACACCGTTCCTACGCCGAATCCAGGGCGCCCGGCCCAGGACCAAGTCACATACGTTCAGGTGCAATACGAATGTGCAACGCAGAACCCGGATCTCGTATTTGAAAAGACGGAATCAGGTGGCGAGGTCGCCGGCAACCAGCAAGTAGGCAACGACGGCCTTCCTTGGGGCGTCCAGGCGAACACCGACGCATATGAGCTACCCTGCACCGACCAGACGAATTCGATCGTTACACCGCCGCCTGTCCCGAACGGCAACTTAGATTCGCAATCCTGGCAAAATGGGAATCAAAACGCGGTACCGTTACCACAGTAGAGCCCGGCGAGCGCATGAGCGCTACGGTGAAACCTGGAACGTGCCGTTCGGCGGCGAGCAGCTGGTAGCGATGCCCGAGAATCCGTTTCCCCCGGCGCCATTATCGGCGATAAGCCAGACACTCAACTGCGGAACGCTTCCGGGGAACAGGCCAAAATCGGATAAGTCGATCGTCTGGGTTATCGTATTCCCCGAGGCCACCGTCGGCACGCTGCCGCCAATGCCGCCCTGATACGTTAGTGGATAGCTTCCATCGGCATTCCTATTGTCGATAAGCGCCGACTCCACGAACGCAACTGCGTTAGGGCCGGTACCGGGGCAACTCCCCTGGTACGGAACGCTCCCCGCCGGAAATGGCGTCAGCACGATTCCCGTGCCCTGCCCGAACTCCGTCGGCGAATTCAACAACTGTCCCGGGGGCGGGAGGAAGGCGGCAATCGGCTGCGCGTAGGTCGTCGTCACCACGAGCTGGCGGTATTGGCTGTCGCCGTTCGGCGCCGGGAACGTCTGCAAGGTCGTTTGCACGGAGACGATCTGCCAGCGCGTTCCCGCGACCGGCGTGTAGTACGCGGAGGGCGTCGGCGGCGGGAGCATCGTCGCGTCGGTGAACTCTTTCGTGATCGGAACCGGCGTCACCGTCGGCGGCGAACTCCCGCCCCCGCCTCCGCCGCTGCACGCTCCGACGGCAACCGCGATACCGGCTAGGCCGAACGTCACCACCGCCGCGCGCCGTCGCGAGCCCATCGGCTCCCTGTGCGTCGTCATCCGTTGGCCTCCCGGAGAGCGCCGAGCGAGTTCGCGCACCTTCGCAAGGCCCGGGCCGGCTCCTGCGCGCGATTTCGCATCGCGGCGTTGTTCGGGTTTGGTAAAGCTACCGCACCGGGCGCATCCGCTCCACGAGGTCGCGCGTTCGACTTTGCAGGCGGCCCTTGCGATCGAGCGCGTACGGCGCGATAGGTCGCACGGAGGCAAACACCTTGGGATCTGGTTTCGACCCCTACGAGAACCAAGATATCGATCCGCACCGCGATCCGCGGTTCACCGAGCTGCGCTTGCTCGTCGCCTTTGTTCTGCGCAAAGCCGAGGGACAAACGCTCTCGCGCGCGGCCGCGACCCCGATCGCCGACCGCTACCTCGAGATGACCTTACCCGAAGAGCTGCGCGAACTGCAGTTCGAGCTCGACGAGCTGCTGACGACCATCCCCGCGCCGGTGCTCGAACGGGCGCTGGTGGCTCTCGGCCTCGAGCGTCGCGACGAGCCCTACGAACCCGATGCGCTCGCGTGGCTCGGCACTTTGCGTGACCGGCTCGCGCGCCGGCTCGAACCCCGGCCGCCTCGCGACCGCTGACCGCCGCGCTTCACGGGCCACTCTTGGGCACTATCACCGAAGATTCTTGTGGCCGATGCCGAACCGAGAACTCATGAGAAAGCGAATGGCCGTCGCCGGGCTTGCGACGTTCTGTACGCTGCTTGCGGCCTGCACTAGCAGCGCGACGCAGGGAGTCGATTTCAAGGCTCCGTCTGATTGGAAGAGCTTCGGCATCGGCCCGATGCAAATGTGGTTTCCGCCGGGACAAACCGGGAGCGGCAAGAGCGGGACGGTGTTGATGCTGATGCGCCTGCCGCTCGGCTCGCATCCGAGCCCGATCTCCGCGTCCTCCTTCAAAGATTCGAAGATCACCGAGAACAAGACGATCGAGATCTGCGGCAACCATCCGGCGCAATACATCGCGTTCACCGGCGAACGAGGCAACGTCTCGGGCCTCGGTCAGGTCGTCGAGACCAATTGGGACAAGAACACGTACCTCGCGCTCTACGTACGCGACCAGAACATCCCCGAAAACGCGGACGCTTCCGCGGCGATCCGCAACATCTGCCCGACATCCGGTTCCTCGTAGCCGCTTGTCGCTGGAGTCCCGCGTCGCGACCGTAGCCCGGAGGCGCCGCGCGCCGGCGTAGCGTAGCATGATGTCCGTGATCACCCCGGAGGCGAACACGCCGCGCACGCCCGCCTCCGACCCGCTGCTCGATGCGCTGAAGCATTCCTTCGGCTTCTCGACGTTCCGGCCGCTGCAACGCGAGATCGTCGCGGCGGCGCTGCGCGGCGAGGACGTGCTCGCGCTCCTGCCGACCGGCGGCGGGAAGTCCCTCTGCTACCAACTGCCGGCGCTCCTCTCTTGCGGCCTCACGCTGGTCGTCTCGCCGCTGATCGCGCTGATGAAAGACCAGGTCGATGCCCTGCGCGCCAACGGCATCGCGGCGACCTTCCTCAACAGTTCGCTCGATGGCGGGACCGCGTTCGATCGGCTCGAAGCGCTCGAACGCGGCGAATATACGCTCTTGTACGTCGCGCCGGAGCGGCTGCTGCTGCAGGATTTCCTCGGGCGGCTCGCGCGCTGGAACGTGCAGCGGCTCGCGGTCGACGAGGCCCACTGCGTCAGCGAGTGGGGGCACGATTTCCGGCCTGAATACCGCCGCATCGCGCGCGTGCGCGAGCGCCTGCCGAACGTGCCGATCACCGCGCTCACCGCGACCGCGACCGCCCGCGTGCGCGACGACATCGAGCAAACGCTCGGCCTGCGCGCTCCGCAGCGCTTCGTCGGCAGCTTCGACCGCCCGAACCTGCGTTACCGGGTCGTCGAGAAACGCGATGCCTTTGGACAGCTCCTGGCCTTCGTGCGCGAGCGGCCCAGCGAGAGCGGGATCGTCTACGCCGCGACCCGCAGCGCCGCCGAGTCGCTCGCCGAACGCCTGCGCGGCGCCGGGATTGCGGCAGCGCCGTACCACGCGGGTCTCGGCGCACGCGAGCGGGTGCGCAATCAGGAGCGCTTCATCCACGACGATATCGACATCATCTGCGCAACGATCGCCTTCGGGATGGGGATCGATAAGTCGAACGTACGCTTCGTCGTCCACGCCGATCTCCCGAAGAGCCTCGAAGGCTACTACCAAGAGACCGGGCGCGCCGGGCGCGACGGCCTCCCGAGCGACTGCCTGCTCTTCTTCAGCGGCGCCGACGCCGCCAAGATCCGCTGGTTTCTGTCGCAGACCGAGGACCTCGAAGAACGCGCTCGCGGCGAGGCGCTTTTGCGCACGATGCTCGATTTCGCCGCGCATCCCCGCTGCCGGCGCGCGTTTCTCTTGCGCTACTTCGGCGAGCGGCCACAGCGCGACGCGTGCGAGGCCTGCGACCGCTGTCTCGACCCACCGGAAACGCGCGATGCCACGGTCGCCGCGAGCAAGCTGCTGGCCTGCGTCTACCGCGTCCAGGAGCGCGGCTTTTCGACCGGCCTCCATCACCTCGTCGACGTGCTCCTCGGAAACGAAACGGAGAAAATGCGCGACTGGGGTCACCAGCGGCTCTCGACCTTCGGGATCGGCAGCGAGCTTTCCAAAGGCGAGTGGCTCGCGCTCGCCGACGAGCTGCTGCGGCTCGACTTGCTCGCGCTCGAGCCGCAGCGGCGAACGGTCGCGCTCACGGCTACCGGGCGCCGCGCGCTGCGCGAGCGGCCCGCGATCAGCTTCTGTCCACCGGCGGTTCGCGTACCACGCGCGGCCCGCGCACGACGTTCGGGACGCGTGCCGATGGCGGCCCCGACCAACGTGGAAGCGCAGTGCTTCGAGCGCCTGCGCGCGCTGCGCAAGCGGCTCGCCGACGAGGCCGGCGTCCCACCCTACGTCGTGTTCTCCGATGCGACCCTGCGCGAGATCGCGGCCCGTCGCCCAGCGGACCTGGGCGAGTTGCGCCGGATCGGCGGCGTCGGCGACGTGAAGCTCGAACGCTATGGCGCCGCGTTCCTGGCCGAACTCGATGACGACGGGCAAGCGCACCCTCCCGCGTAGCGTTCGCCCCGCGCCTTGCACCGGTCCGTTCCCGCCGAGTTCATTGCGCGGTAACATCTCCCGCCGGCAGGCGTGTTACCCTACGAGAAGCCATGCGCGGGTTCACCTTGATCGATACCCTGGTCGCGGTCGCGCTCGTCGCGCTCGTCGCGCTCTCGCTCCTCGTTCCGGTGCTGCACGGCGGCGGCTCGCTCGGCGCAAGCGAGTCGGAAGTGGCCGCCTATGTCGCGCAAGCGCGCGCCTACGCCGAAGAACACGCCGACCCGAGCCGCTCGACCGGCGCGACGATTGCGGTGCGCAGCGATCCGGCGAGAGGAACGACGGCGACCCTCTACCTCGGCCGCCCGTCGCTTCCCGGCGA
>JBOHTX010000086.1:0-7841 GCA_050733855.1 Vulcanimicrobiaceae bacterium | reverse complement strand
CGTCGGAGCCGCGCCGTTCGCGCCGCCGCAGGCGCCCGCGCACGAGCAGCACGGCATCGGGAGCGAAGAGCGGACCGAGCGCTTGGACACCTTTGGGAAAGACGACGCATTCGAGCGAACCGCTCGGATCTTCGAGGGTCGCAACCAGCAGCGGTGCCTGCGCGCGCGTGAGCGAACGGCGGACCGCAACGACCAGGCCGCCCGCGGTCACGAACTCGTCGTCGGCGACCTCCGCGAGCGCGCGGATCGGGGTGGCGCCCGCGCGCGCGAAGGCTCCTTCCCAGCCCGCCAGCGGATGGCCGGAGAGAAAAAGGCCGAGCGTCTCCTTTTCCCACGCGAGCCGCTGCGCCGCCGGGATCGGCGGGCGCTTGGCGAGCGTACGGGTGGGCTCGGCGCCGGCACCGGGCTCGCCGAAAAGCGAGCACTGCCCGAGTTCGCGGTCGCGGTGCACGCGTGCGGCCCGTTCGAGTGCGCCCGCAATCGCCTCGAGCAGCTCCGCGCGATTTCCCGGCAGCGCATCGAGCGCGCCGGATTTTGCAAGCGCCTCGAGCGCTTTGCGATTGAGGGCGCGCGCATCGACCCGAGCCACCAGATCGTCGAGATCGCGGAACGAGCCGCCGCTTTCGCGCGCCTCGAGGATCGAGCGGACGGCGCCCTCACCGAGACCTTTGATCGCCGCGAGCCCAAAGCGAATCCGACCGCCGACCACGCTAAAGTCGATCCCGGATTCGGCGACGTCGGGCGGCAGCACCTCGATTCCGATCTTGCGTGCTTCCTCGATGTACTCGACGAGTTTGTCGGTCTTGTCGCCGACCGAACTCATCAGGGCCGCGAAGTAGGCGCGCGCATGATTCGCCTTCAGGTAGGCGGTCTGATAGGCGATCCAGCCGTACGCGACGGCGTGGCTCTTGTTGAAGCCGTAGCCCGCGAACGGTTCGATGAAGGCGAAAATCTCCTCGGCGAGCGCCGCGTCGAGTGAGTTCGCGACCGCTCCGCGCACGAATTTCTCGCGGTAGAACGGCACCTTCTCCTTCTGTTTCTTGCCCATGACCTTGCGCAGCTCGTCGGCTTCGGAGAGCGAAAATCCGGCCAGCTCGCGGGCGATCTCCATCACCTGCTCCTGATAGGCGGCGACGCCGTGGGTCGGCGCCAAGATCGGTTCGAGCTTGGGATGCAGATAGTGCGGCTGGGTGCGGCCGTGCTTGTTCGAGATGTACTGCGGGATCCAGTCCATCGGGCCCGGACGGAAGAGCGCGACTAGCGCCACGATATCGTCGAACGAATTCGGTCGCAGCTCGCTGCAGACGCGTCGCATCCCGTCGGACTCGAGCTGAAAGACGCCGGTGGTCTCGCCGCGCGAAAGCATCTCGAAGGTGCGCGCGTCGTCGTCGGGGATCGTGGTCAGATCGAAATCGGGATCCTCGCCCGCCCGGATCTGCGCTTGCGCGTGCTGCATGACGGTGAGGTTGCGTAAGCCCAGAAAATCCATCTTGAGCAAGCCGATCCGCTCGACTCCGCCCATATCGTATTGGGTGTTGATATCGCCCCCCCCCAGACGCACGAGCGGCGCGACCTCGATCAGCGGATCCTTCGAGATCACGACGCCGGCGGCGTGGGTCGAGGCGTGACGCGCCAGCCCCTCGATCGAACGTGCGACTTCGAGCAGCCGCGCGATCTGCGGTGCGCTTTGCGCGAGGGCCCGCAGCTCGGGGATCGCCTCGAGCGCTTGCGCGATCGACAGCCCGGTCGGCCCCGAGGGGATCAGTTTGGCGATCCGGTCGACGTCGGCGAGCGGGACCGCAAGCGCGCGGCCTGCGTCGCGGATCGCCGCGCGGGCGGCCATCGTCCCGAAGGTCACGATCTGGGCGACCCGCTCGGCGCCGTATTTTTCGGTCACGTACCCGATCACTTCGTCGCGCCGCTCGACGCAGAAATCGGTATCGATGTCCGGCATCGAGACCCGGTCGGGATTGAGAAAGCGCTCGAAGAGCAGCCCGAAGCGGATCGGATCGAGATCGGTGATCCGCAGCACGTAGGCGACGAGCGAGCCGACCGCCGAGCCGCGCCCGGGGCCGACGGCGATCCCGCGGTCGCGCGCGAACTTGATGAAGTCCCAGACGATCAGGAAGTACGAGGCTAGACCCATGCTGCAGATCGTGCGCAGCTCGTAGGCCAAGCGCTCGCGCAGCGCGCCGTCGCCGTGCGCTCGCTCGGCACCGTAGCGCTCGGCGAGCCCGGCCGCGCAGCGCTCGGCCAGGTACTCTTCCGGGCTCGGCGGACCGAGCAGCGGCGGACGCGCCGGGTCCTCGGGGACCGGAAAGCGCGGAATGTTGAAGCGACGCTCGGGGAGGGTGAGTTCGATGCGCCGCGCGATCTCGAGCGTCCCATCGCAGGCTTCCGGAAGGTCCGCGAACAGCTCGCGCATCTGGGCCGGCGACTTGACGTAGAATTCCTCGCTGCCGAAGCGCAGGCGGGTCCGATCGTCCACCAGGCGCTGGGTCCCAATCGCGAGCAGCACGTCGTGGGCGGGCGCATCGGCCTTGCAGAGGTAGTGCGCATCGTTGGTCGCGACCAGCGGGACGCCGAGCTCGCGCGAGAGCTGCACGAGACCTTGCGTCACGAGGTCTTGCTCGGGCAGCCCGTGCCGCATCACTTCGAGGTAGAAGCGGTCGCCGAAGATGTGACGGAACGCGAGCGCGTTCTTGCGCGCTTCGGCGAGGTCGCCGCGCAGGAGCGGCGCCGAGACGAGCGAGGACAGGCAGCCCGAGAGCACGATCAGGCCGTCCGCGTGCTGCGCGAGCAGGTCGAGGTCGACCCGCGGTTTGTAGTAGTAGCCTTCGAGGTAACCCTTCGAGACGAGCGCGACCAGGTTGCGGTAGCCCACGTCGTCGGCGGCCAGGACCGTGAGGTGGGCCTCGTCGCGGACGCTGCGGTCGAAGCGGCCGCGCGGGGCGACGTAGAGCTCGCAGCCCAAGATCGGGACGAGACCGTGCGCCCGCACCGCGTCGTAGAACTCGAGCGCCCCGTACATCACCCCGTGGTCGGTCAGCGCGAGCGCCGGGGCTCCATCCTCGGCGGCGCGCCTGGCGAGCGCCTCGATCCGGTTGGCGCCGTCGAGCAGCGAGTACTCGCTGTGGACGTGGAGGTGGACGAAGTTCCGGGAGTCGGCAGCGGGCACGAGCGCGTTCTTCGCCCAACCGTCGGCGGCGGACCTACGCTTGTGCGGCAGATGCGTGGGCCGGCAGGCGGCATTGCCGGTGCGTCCGACGAACGTACTACGGAGGAAGCACCACCCCGTGGTATATACGAAGCGCATGCAGGAAACCGTCCGAGTCGCGCATCCGTGATCGCCCACGATATCGTGGTCGTCGGCGGAGGGCTCGCCGGGATGCGGGCCGCCGTCGAAGCGGCCGAGTCCGGTGCCGACGTGGCGATCGTCTCGAAGATGCACCCGGTCCGCAGCCACTCGGGGGCGGCGCAGGGTGGGATCAACGCGGCGCTCGGCAACCGCGAAGACGACGCCCCCGAAAACCACGCCTTCGACACCGCCAAGGGCTCCGATTACCTCGGTGACCAGGACGCGATCGAGGCGATGGCCGAAGATGCCCCGCGCCAGATCGTCTGGCTCGAACATCGCGGCTGCATCTTCTCGCGAATGCCCGACGGACGGATCGCGCAGCGGCCCTTCGGCGGCGCCGGTCACCCGCGCACCTGTTACTCGGCCGACGTGACCGGCCTCGTCATCCTGCACACGCTCTGGGAACAGCTCGAACGCTTCGGCGTCAAGGTGTACGAGGAGTACTACGCGACCGCGCTTTGCATCGAAGACGGTGTCGGAACCGGGATCACGGCGTACAACATTCGCAACGGCGAACTCGAACTCGTCACCGCGAAGGCCACCATCTTCGCAACCGGCGGGCTCGGCCGCGTCTACGCCAAGACGACCAACGGTTACGCCTCGACCGCCGACGGGACGGCGATCGCCTACCGGGCCGGGATTCCGTTGATGGACATGGAGTTCGTCCAGTTCCACCCGACCTCGCTCAAAGAAAACGGCGTGCTGCTCTCCGAGGCGGCGCGCGGCGAAGGCGCCTACCTCCTCAACTCGCTCGGCGAACGCTTCATGTTCAAGTACGCCCCGAACAAGGGCGAACTGGCCTCGCGCGACGTTGTCTCGCGCGCCGAGTGGACCGAGATCCTCGAAGGGCGCGGGGTCGACGGCTGCGTCTTCCTCGATCTGCGCCACCTCGGCCGCGAGAAGATTCTCGAACGGCTCCCGCAGATTCGCGAGCTGGCGCTCGATGCGACCGGCAAGGACGCGATCGACACGCCGGTCCCGATTCTTCCCGGGATGCACTACGCGATGGGCGGAATCGAGACCGACAAGTTCGGCGCGACCCGCGTCCCCGGCGTCTACGCCGCCGGCGAGTGCGCTTGCGTCAGCGTCCACGGCGCGAACCGCCTCGGCGGTAACTCGCTGCTCGAGACGATCGTCTACGGAACGCGGGCCGCCAAGCACGCCTCCGGTTACGTCGCGCAGATCGGCGCGGTCCGTCCCTCCGAGAAAACGCTCGCGCGCGAACGCGCTCGGATCGCCGGGATCATGGCCCGCACCTCGGGCGAGCGCCATCCTAAGGTCCGCAAGCGCCTCAACGAAGCGATGTCGGACAACGTCTTCATCTTCCGCGACGCCCCCACGCTCACGAGGGCCACCGAGGCGTTGCGCGAAGTTCGCGAGGCCGCAAAGACGATGACCGTGATGGACAAGTCGACGACCTTTAACACCGACCTCGTGGGCCTGCTCGAAACCGAGTCGCTCGTCGACATCGCGCAGCCGATCGCCTTCGGGGCGCTCGCGCGGACCGAATCGCGCGGCGCACAAGCCCGCACCGACTTTCCCGACCGCGACGACGAGAAGTGGCTCGTGCACACGCTGATGCACTACACCGGCGCCGACCCGCGCCCCGACTACTCGCGCCCGGTCACGATCACCAAGTGGCAGCCGACGGTGAGGACCTACTGATGGCCGACATCACGCTCGATCTCTTCCGTTTCGACCAGGGCGTCGACGCCGAACCGCACCGCGACCGCATCGAGATCGATTTTCCCGAAAGCTCGACCGTACTCGACGCGCTCGAATATGCCAAGGCCGAAGTCGACGGTTCGATCACCTTCCGCCGCTCGTGCCGCTCGGCGATCTGTGGCTCGTGTTCGATGAACATCAACGGCTGTGTCGGTCTGGCCTGCAAGACGCCGCTGCGCGACGTACTGCGTGCAGACCGTTCGGTCAAGCTCGATCCGATGCCGAACTTCGAGCCGCTGAAGGACCTGGTGGTCCACATGGATCCGTTCTGGGACAAGTACACGCGCCTGCGGCCATACCTGCAGCCGGCCGACCGCGATGAGGACAACGAGCGCGAACGGCGCGTCAGCCCGGAGGACATGAAGAAACTGGTCCCGGCCGCCAACTGCGTGATGTGCGCGACCTGCTATTCGCTCTGCCCCGTGATCAGCGTCGATCCGTCGTTTGCGGGGCCGGCCGCGATCGCCTACGCCTATCGTTTCATCGAAGACGTGCGCGATTCCAAGACCAAGGAACGGATCGCGCAGATCAGCGACGACTATCTGTGGCTCTGCGCGCACTGCTACGCGTGTTCGTACTGCCCCAAGCACGTCGAGCCGCACGACCGCATCATCGATACCAAACGGCGCTCGATCGAAGAGGGCTTTCTCGATGCGGCCGGCCCGCGCCACGCGCTCGTCGTCGCCAAGACGATTCGGCAGACGGGGATGCTCGCTGAGAACGAGGTGATCGTGGGGACCGTCGGTCGCTTCAACTTCCGCGGCTTGCTCAAGGTCGCGCCGCTCGGGGCCCGGATGGCGGCCAAAGGCAAGGTTCCACCGCTGATCCTGCGTCCGGTCCCCAAGGTCGATGAGATCCGCACGATTTTTCAGAGCCTGGAGGTTCCGGTCGCATGAACGTTGCCGAGGTCGCACCTAGCCCGACGCGCGGGCGCTCGAAATGCGCGCAGATGCGCCGCTACGGGTTCTTCCCGGGCTGCGTCGCCAAAGAGTCGTGTACCGAGCTGTTCACCTCGACGATGCTGCTCGCGGACGCCCTCGATATCGAGCTGATCGAGTTGACCGCAGCCTCGTGCTGCGGCGCCTCGGTGCTCAACGACGTCAATCGCGACGTGGCCCGGGTGCTCAACGCTCGCACCTACGCGCAGGCCGAAGCGCTCGGCCTCGACGACGTGATCACGATTTGCTCGACCTGCACCGGTCACATGCGGGCCGCCAACAAAGAACTGCTCGAGGACGAGAACCGCATGGCGCAAGCCAACGCCGTGCTCGGAAAGTTCGGCGCGCACTACGACGGCGGCGTCACGGTGCGGCATCTTTTGTGGCTCTTGATCGACGACATCGGGCTCGATGCGCTTGCGAAGATGGTCGTCAACCCGCTGCGCGGCCTGCGGGTCGCGCCCTTCTACGGCTGCCACATCATCCGCCCCGAGAGCGTCAACGGCTGGGAATCGGCCCGGCACCCGCACTCGCTCGAGGACCTGATCGCGGCGCTCGGCGGCGAGCCGGTCGACTACGCCGGCAAGACGCGCTGCTGCGGCTTCCACGTGCAGCTCGAAAAGGACGGGATCGCCGCCAACATGGTCGGCCAGAACATGCGCATGGCCAAGGACCGCGGCGCCGAGGCGGTCCTGACCCCCTGCCCGCTCTGCCACCTCGCGCTCGACGGCTATCAGGCCGACGCCGCCGCCCGCTGGGGCCGCACCGACCTCCCGACCTTCCACCTCCCGCAGCTGGTCGCGCTGGCGCTCGGCGTCGACCCGAGCAAGCTCGGCCTCAAGCGCCACCTGATCTCACCCGGAGAAGTCCTCCAAGCGCACGACCTCGCCCCGATGCACGTCGCGTAGCAGGCGTCGTCGGCATCCGGAAAGACGCTACGGCACGACCGTTTGCTTACAACGTTGGAATCGACGGTCTTCCCGTCGGAGAGAGCGATGTTCATCGTCATACCGGGTTTGTAATCCACCACCGCCGGGACGCGAACATCAGTGGTAGGAATTGCAGCTATACGATACGCACCTGGCGGAAGCTCTCCGTACCCCCAGTGTCCAATCGAAACCCACGGGTTCTGGTTGAGGTCGCGCAGCTGCACCGACGCACCGGGCGCAACCCGACGAAATAACGCGTCCCCGCAAAGAGGGCATCCTCGGCGGCTTGCGTAAGTCCGGCGACCTCCTTCGTAACCGGGGGCCGACGTATGCATCCGATCTCTCGCCGTTTGTCGCCGTCCTATTGGGGACTACTCTCGGTCGGAATAATCGGGGCGGCTCTGGTCGGTTGCGGGGGGGGGGCAAGGTACGGCTCCGCCCGGTCGCGCAGCGCCGGATTCGGCGACGCCAGGTCGTAATCACGTCGTGCGTGCGGATGTACCTCCACCGCCTACTCCCCCGCCGTCCACTCCACCGCCGACCACTCCGCCGGTTGGCTCATGCGGTCCGGGCGACTACAGTTTACACGTCGCTCACGTCTGTCACGTCGCGGTGGGCGGAACGGCATCATTTCAATACACGGGCTACGTACCCGCGGTCACCACGTTCGGCGGTGCTGGCGATTCGTGCTCGAAGGGCTCGTGGTCTGTCGGTCCCGCGACCGTGGGTCCCGTTCAGAATAACGATCCCAATATCGCTCTTACCGTATGCGTCCTCTCAGGGCCGTCTTGCGCGTGGCGATCGCTGTTTGTGATGATGGAGGCGACGCCCCTTACATCGCGAGGTCATCATGGCAGCACCCAAAGGATCGAAGACGCGCGCACCCCGTCA
>JBOHTX010000085.1:0-7919 GCA_050733855.1 Vulcanimicrobiaceae bacterium | reverse complement strand
CTACACTAGGTCTCGCAGCACGCTCACTACCTCTATTGGGGTGCTTGCGCGGTAAAGCCGCGTCCAGGTCGGAGCGCACGATATGGCGATGCCCCCGAATCCATAGACGCGCCTCCCAAGCAGGCGCCTGCGGATTCGCAGCAGTGCTACGTCTCCCTGAGATTCGTCCGGTTGCCAAAGAAGTGGCGGCGGCAGGCCGCCCGGAGGCCCCCAGCTCTGAAACGCGATCGGCGAGCCCGTGGCTACCAGCGCACCGGATTCGCTACGCTTTAGGGCGTAAAGCCCTGGACGTACGTCACGCGCAATAATCGATGGAGCGTCGCTGCTCCGTACTTCCCGTGCCGCGAAAAACATCACGCAAATTGCCGCTGCAGCGCCGAGCCCTAGAAGTCGCATCGCGTTATGGCAGATACGGGTCGTTGAATGTGACAGTCGTATGCATCCTGCGCCGCGAACACTTTTCTGTGTTATGCGCTTCCTTGAGTTCGAGCATTCGCTCCTTTTGAATGAGAGGGGCTTCCGGCTTTAGGGTGGGTCCAGCAGCGATTTCGGCGCTTGCGGCGCATGCTCCGACCGCCGCCGGCCTCCCGAAGGCGTTCTACCGCGAAACGGCTGCGCAACGGGATCCCGACGCGCAAGTCGTTCGGCCGCGCGGCGACCGAGGCGCGCGCGGCCGCAACCAACCCCGGCGTAACTTCGGCTCGCCGTCGAAACGGCGATGGATCGCGCGCATCGTCACCTCGGCAAAACGCCGTGCGGCCGGCGCCTTCGTGCCCGCCGCTCATCGAAGGGGGCGGAAGAAGGCGCGGATTTCGTTTGCGAGCAGCTCGGGCTGCTCCATCGCCGCGAAGTGGCCGCCGCGCGGGAGACGCTCGTAGCGCGTCACGCGAAAGGCCCGTTCGACGAGGCGGCGCGGCGGCATGGGCAGCTCCTTCGGAAAGGCTGCGATTCCATACGGCACGCCCGGCGCGTGCGGCGGCGGCGTGGCCGGGCGCAGCTCGCGTTCGCGGTAGAGCCGGATCGACGACGCGATCGTCTGCGTGAACCAATAGAGGCTGACGTTGGCCAGCAGATCGTCGCGCCGGAACGCGTTCTCCAGCCGCCCATCGCAATCGCTCCAGCGCCGAAACTTTTCGAGGATCCAAGCCGCCAAACCGGCCGGCGAATCGTTGAGCCCGTAGGCCAGCGACTGGGGCCGGGTGGCGTGCTGGTGCGAATAGGCACCTTCCTCGCGGAAGAACGCGTCGCTGTCCTCGAAATAGGCGCGCTCTTCACCGTCGTAGTCGAGCGGTTCACGCCGCTTCGGCAGGTACGCGCGCAGCACGTAGTTCAGGTGGACGCCGACGAGCCGCTCGGGCGCGAAGATGCCGAGCTGCGTCGAAACGCCCGCGCCCCAATCGCCGCCTTGCGCACCGAAGCGCTCGTAGCCCAGCGCCGACATCAGCTCGAGCCACAGCCGCGCGATTGCCTGCACGTTCGTCCCGGGCGCGCGCGGCCGGTCCGAAAAACCGTAGCCCGGCAACGACGGCACGACGAGGTGAAACGCGTCGGCCGGATCGCCGCCGAAGGCACCCGGATCGGCCAAGCGCGGCAGGATGTCGAGCATCTCGACGACCGATCCCGGCCAGCCGTGGGTGACGATCAGCGGCAGCGGCGAGGGACCCGTTCCGCGCAGGTGTAGCGCGTGCACGCGCAGACCGCCGCAGTCGACGCGGACCTGCGGAATGGCGTTCAAGCGCGCCTCGGCGCGCCGCCAGTCGAAGCCCTCGCGCCAATAGTCGGCGATCTCGCGGAGATAGGCGAGGTCCGTTCCGTCCGACCAATCGCCGACGACGGCATCGGGCCAACGCGTCCGGGCAAGGCGCCGACGAAGCTCGTCGAGTTCCGCCTCCGGCACCGCGATCGCGAACGGCTCGATGCGCTCGCTCACCGGAACCTCGGGCTTACGACGGGGATCGAAACCATGGCTGCGTCCTGACTCATACCGTGCATCGCCCGGTCTCATGATACGATGTTCGCGCATTTCCTCTGGTTCGGTCTTTATCCGAAGACGCCGGCGCTTGCGAGTAACGAGCGTTGGCTCGGGCGCGCGGGCTCGACGACGACGCTGCGGTTCGGTGCCCGCCAACTTTGCGCGGCGTGGCGCAGACGGCAGAGCGCGTTCCAGTTGATCTTGGTGGTCGCGGCCAGCGAAACGACGATCATGGCGGTGTGCAAGGTCGCGCGTTCGCGAACTTCTTCGATCAGGCGCAGGCTCTCGCGATCGTCGAGGTGGGTGCGCGCGCTCACCCACAGGACTGCCGGATGCTCGTGGTGGTGCATCATGCCGGGATGATGCCTTCCCCGTCTGCGAAGAGGCTTAGACCAGGATGAAATTCAGACGCTTGCGCCGTCGAGCGAGAGAATCTCGCCGCTGACGAAGGCGGCGTCGGGCGAGAGTAGCCAAGCGATCGAGGCGGCGATCTCGTGCGCTTCGGCCGCCCGACCGCGCAAGGTTCCGGCGACGAGCGCGCCGCGGCGGATCGGATCGGCGAGCGCTTCAGCGATCATCGGCGTGTTGACCGGGCCGGGCGCGACTCCATTGACCGCGATTCCCACGTCGGCGAGCGCGCGCGCGGCGCTACGCGTGAGCGCGAGGATCGCACCCTGGCTTGCCGCGTAAGCGGCCGTGCCGAGCAAGCTGCCGCCGTGCTTTCCCGGGATGCTCGCAAGCGTGCAAATTCGCCCGCCGGCCCGCATGGTGCGGGCCGCTTCGCGGATGCACAGGAACGTGCCGATCGCGTTGACCTCGTAGATGCGGCGCATGGTCGCGACGTCGAGCGAAAGAAACGGCGTCTGATCGACGACGCCGGCGCAGGTGACCAGCGCGTCGAGCGTGTGCAGCTCCTCGCGGATGCGAGCGAAGAGCGCTTCGACCGAGGTCTCGTCGGCGACGTCGACGCCGATCGCCAAACCGTCGATGAGATCGGCGAGCCCGCGCGCGCCGAGTTCATCGCGGTCGGCGACGACCACCCGATAGCCCTCGCGGGCAAGGCGCTCGCAGGTGGCGCGCCCGATCCCGCTCGCAGCACCGGTCACCGCGACCGTCCGAATCGTGCGCTTTTGGCCAAGCCGATCGTCGGCGAGCACCGCGGGCTACCGAGCCGTACGCAACTACAGCATCCGCCGAATGCGGTCGAGTGCGGCGAAGAAGCGCGCGATCTCTTCGTCGGTCGTGTAAAAATGCGGGCCGACGCGCAGACCGCATCCGGGCCGGTGATCGAGGAAGATGCGCTCCGCGACCAGCGCTTCGTAGGCGCGCTCGGACTGCGGGAAATCGATCCCGATCCAGCCACTGCGGCGCGCGGGTTCGAGCGGTGTCCGCACCTCGAGGCCGCGTTCGAGCGCACCCTCGATCAATCCGCTCGTCAGCGTCAGGTTGTGTGCGCGGATCGCGGCGAGTCCGACTTCGGCGATCGCGGCGTGACCGGCGCGGGCCACCAGGTATCCGGGGACGGTCGGCGTCCCGGTGAAGAAACGGCGGCCGTCGTGCGCGAGCCGGATCGGCGCAGGCTCGAAGGCGAACGGCGCTTCGTGCGCCATCCAGCCGGTGATCGCCGGCCGCAGCGTCTCGCGCAGCGACGGACGCACGTAGAGGAAGCCGCAGCCCGGCCCGCCGCAGAGCCACTTGTGGCTCCCGCCGACCGCGACGTCAACGCCCAGTTCGCCCAGATCGTGCGGATACGTTCCGGCCGTCTGATAGGTGTCGAGCACCACGAGCGCACCGCACGTTCGCGCGCGCGCGACCAGTTGCGGCACGTCGACGAGCGCCCCCGAGAGGTAGCTCGCGTGCGAGACGACGACGGCCACCGTGCGCTCCGAGATCGCGCTTGCGATCCGGTCGGTCGCCGGCGTGCGGCCGTCCGGCGACGGCACGCGCAGGAGCTTCGCGCCGAAGCGCTCCCAAGCCGTCCAGACGTACGCAACGCTCGGGAATTGGGTGTCCTCGACGACGACTTCGCAACGCTCCGGCGGAAACGCGAGCGCCGAAGCGACCGCCGCCTGCGCGAGCGAGACGTTAGGGACGAGCGAGATGCTCCCGGCCGGCGCGCCGAAAAGCCGCCCGAGTCCGTCCGCGATCTCGGCCAGTTCCGGCAGCCAGCCGTGCCACGCTTCCGGGCCCTCGGCCGCCCATGCCTCGAAGTAGCCCTGGAGCGCGGCGCGCGCACCGAGCGGGGCGGCACCCATGGAATGCGAGACCAGGTAGGTCGCGTTCGCAAGCGTCGGAAAACGCTCGCGCAGGGCCGGCCCGGCGGTTGCGGTCGACATTCGGCCATTGTTTGAGAATGGGGCGGCGTGCCCCCGTTCCCGCCATGGGCCGCCGAGTGGCGGCCCGGGGGTGAACGGGGGCACGCCGCCCCATTCTTCAAAGTAGGGCGCTCTTGCGCGGGCCGGGAAAGAGGGGTTCCTTTACGCTACGCGCCGAGACCGGGAGGGGACCATGCAAGGACGGCGGATCGACGCCCGCGTCGAACTCGAATTTCTCCGCGCGACCGAAGCGGCCGCGATCGTTTCCGGCCGGCACGTCGGCCGCGGCGATAAGAACGGCGTCGATCAAGCCGCGGTCGACGCCATGCGCTCGATCCTAAACGAAGTCGACATCGCGGGGGTCGTGGTGATCGGCGAGGGCGAGAAGGACGAAGCGCCGATGCTCTACATCGGCGAGGAAATCGGGACCGGCGACGGACCCAAGATGGACGTCGCGGTCGATCCGATCGACGGCACCACGCTCGCGTCCAAGGGCGGGCATGGCGCCATCGCGGTAGTGGCCGCGGCCGAGCGCGGCTCGCTCTTCCACACCCACATTCCGTACATGGATAAGATCATCGTCGGCAAGGCGGCGCGCGGCGTGATCTCGATCGACGCCTCGGTCCAGGAGAACGTGCGAGCGGTCGCGCGCGCGATGGACCGGCCGGTCACCGAGATGACGGTCGCGCTGCTCGAGCGTTCGCGCAACGAGTCCTACGTGCGCAAGGTGCGCGAGACCGGAGCGCGGGTGCGGCTCTTCGGCGACGGCGATATCGCCAACGGCCTGATCGCGGCGCTCGAAGAGCGGAGCCGCATCGACATGCTGATGGGGATCGGCGGCGCGACCGAAGGGGTGGTGACCGCCTGCGCGGTCAAGAGCCTCGGCGGCGACATGCAAGCCCGCCTCTGGCTGCGCGACGGCGACGAAGCGATCGCCGAGCGCGAGCAGATCGATCCCAATCGGGTCCTCACGCTCGACGATCTGTGCCGCTCCGACCTCTCGATGCTGGTCGCAACCGGCGTCACCGACGGCGAACTGCTGACCGGCGTCACCTACGTGCGCGGCAGCGCCTTCACCCAGTCGATCATCATCTCGTCGCTCACCAACACCCTGCGCATGGTGAGCGGTAAACACGACCTGCAGACGTTTTCAAACCTCTTCCACGCCAACGGCACCACCTCACCGAGCCAGATCAAGGAGCACGAGATCGCATGAGTAGCCCGCTCGCTTCGGTCGCCCGCGCAATGGTCGCACCCGGCAAGGGGATCCTTGCCGCCGACGAAAGCATCGGGACCGCGAACAAGCGCTTCGCTCCCTTCGATATCCCGCAAACCGAAGAGATGCGGCGGACCTATCGCGAGATGCTCTTTACGGCCCCGCATTTCGGCGACACCTTCAGCGGCGTGATTTTGTACGACGAGACGATCCGCCAAAAAGCGTCCGACGGCCGCACGCTCGTGCAGGTGCTGCAAGCGGCGGGCTCGCTGCCCGGGATCAAAGTCGATACCGGCGTACATCCGCTGCCGCTTGCCGGTCCGGACGAAAAGATCACCGAGGGGCTCGACGGCCTCCAGCAACGTGTCGCCGAATACGTCGGGCTCGGCGCCAAGTTCGCGAAGTGGCGCGCGGTGATCACGATCGACGAAGCGACCGGGATCCCAAGCGACGGCTGCATCCGCGCCAACGCGCAGGCGCTGGCGCGCTACGCCGCGACCTGCCAGGCTGGCGGGCTCGTGCCGATCGTCGAGCCCGAGGTGCTCATGGACGGCGAGCACGCGCGGCACTCGCTTGCGACCAGCTTCGCCGTCCACGAGCGGACGCTGCGGATCGTTTTCGAAGCGCTTGCCTCGCAGCACGTGCGCTTCGAGGAGATGGTCCTCAAACCGTCGATGGTGATCCCGGGCCAGAAGTCGGGAGAGAGCGCGAGCGTCCGCGAGGTCGCGGATGCGACCCTGGAGGTGCTGCTGCGTTGGGTCCCGGCAGCCGTCGCCGGTATCGCCTTCCTCTCCGGTGGCCAGGACGACGACGATGCGACAGCCCACCTCAACGAGATCAACGTGCGCGCGCGCGAGCGCCGTGCTCCCTGGCCGCTCACCTTCTCGTACGGACGCGCGCTGCAGCATCCCGCGCTGACGCGCTGGCACGGGAAACCGGAGAACGTCGCCGCGGCCCAAGCGGTCCTCGCGCTGCGCGGCAAGATGAACTCGCTCGCGGCGCTCGGCAAGTGGTCGCCCGAGGCCGAGCGCGAGGCCGAACTCGTCGGCGCCGGCCGCTGATGGCCGTCGCGCTTAGCGCCTGCGCCCGGCGCGCGGGGCTTGCGCGCGCTCTCGCCGCATTGGCGCTGCCCGCAATCGCGCTCGCACCATGCGCCCTGCGCGCGCAACCGGCGCCGTACCCCGGCCCGACCATCACCGTCGTCGGACGCGGGAACGACGAGCGGCCGCCGGATCTCGCGCGGCTCTCGATCTCGATCATCACCGACGATGCGGATGCCGCCGCCTCGGCGAGCGCCAACCAAAAGATCTTCGACACCTTACGCGCCAAGCTCGAGCCGCTCGGGCTCGGGCCCGACGCCTTGCACGTCACCTTCTTCGTCGTCAACTTCATCCCGTATCCGCCCAAGGGGCTGCCGCCCGAGCAGCGGCAGGGGCGTTACGGTTACGTCACGACCCGCACGCTCTCGCTCGACGTCTCGCCGGTCGAGAAAGCCGGCAGTGCGGTCGATGCGGCGCTCGCCGCCGGGGCCACCAACGTCAGCGCCGTGCAGTATGCCCTGCGCGATCCCGAATCGGCCTATCGCACGGCGCTGGCCGCGGCGATGCGCAATGCGCAGCTCGACGCCGGAGCGCTCGCGGCAGCGGCCGGTCTGCACGTCGGCGAGCTGCGTTCGATCAGCGCGAGCGAGAACACGGTCCCGGTCTTCGCGCGGGTCGGAATGTTCGCGGCCTCGATGCCGGCCCCGGTCGCTCCGACCGAGCTCGGCCCGACGGGCCCAATCGCGACCAACGCGGTCGTGACCGTCGTCTACGTCCTGCGCTAACGCCCGCGCTACGCGAGCGGCTCAGGGGACGCGCGCCAGCACGAGTTCCGCAAGCGCCAGGAGGTCTTCGCGAACGTAGGGCCCGCTCGGCAGCGCGAACGAGAGCGAGAGCTCGGCGGTGCGAACCGACAGTCCCGCGCTGCCGCCGTTCCCCGACTCGACCAGCAGCGCTTCGTCGCCGCTCCGCAGCACGATGGTTCGCGCGAGCGTGCCGGCAGCGCTGGGCTCGATCGGGGCCAGCAGGGTATCCACCGCTCGATGGTAGGAGGCTGCGCTTACGGCGCGCTTACCAAACGCTTACAAAAGCTCCGCCCAAGCGCGCGGACCAGCCCACAGCGCGCCGCCAGGGTGCGTTCGCTCGCGGTTGGCCGAGCCGCTTTGCCGGGCGCCGCCGCGGCCGCGCGGTCGGAGACGCAGCAGAAAGATCGAGGCGACCAGCGCGATCACGTTCAGCGTGAGGATGCGGAGTTCGCAGCAGCGAGGCCAGAAACAGCAGGATCCCGATTGCGAAGAAGACGACGCGCTCGATCCAGATCAACACCGACATCGCCAAGCTAGCGCCGGGCCGGCGTGGCGCTAGCTCGACGGTTC
>JBOHTX010000084.1:0-7930 GCA_050733855.1 Vulcanimicrobiaceae bacterium | reverse complement strand
GCGTAGGCCGCCATCGAGGCGCCGGTGTTCCCGGTGCTTGCGCAGAGCGCGAGGCGCGCGCCGGCGGCCTTCGCCGCCGAGATCGCGACCGTCATGCCGGCGTCTTTGAACGACGCGGTCGGGTTCGTCCCGAGGTGCAGGTAGTTCGCGCGCGTGACCTCGGCGTACGCGGCCGCGGCCGCAGCGAGCTCGAGCGGCGCGACCACGTTCTCGCGCAGGGTGACGACCTGCGCCTCCGCAATCGGCGGCAGCAGCTCGCGAAAGCGCCACACGCCGCTGCGGTCGAGCGGGGCGTCGGAAGCGCGGCGGGCCCGGAAGCGTGCGCGGGCCGCGGGCGCATCGTCGAGGTGCGGCGCCGGAAAGTGCAGGAGTTCGCCGCAGCGCTCGCAGACGAGTGCGCGCGCATCCGCGGCGGCCCCACATCCTTCGCAGAGCGGCTGCATCGCGCTACGCCGGCGTGCGCAGGATCGCGCCGTCGGCGGCCGAGCCGACCAGCGCAGCGTAGCGCGCCATGACGCCCGTGCGATAGTGCGGTGCCGGCGCTTTCCACCGCGCCAACCGCTCGCGCAGCGTGGCCGCATCGAGCTGCACGTCGAGGCGCCGTGCGGGCACGTCGATCTCGATCTCGTCGCCGTCGTGCAGCGCCGCGAGCGGCCCGCCCGCCGCAGCTTCGGGCGCGACGTGGCCGATCATCAGACCGCGCGTGCCGCCCGAAAAGCGCCCGTCGGTGACGAGCGCCACGGTCTCCCCGAGCCCCGCGCCGACGATTGCGGCCGTGATCCCGAGCATCTCGCGCATCCCGGGACCTCCGCGCGGCCCTTCGTAGCGGATGACGAGCACGTCGCCCGCAACGATGCGGCCCGCGACGATCGCCTCCATCGCATCTTCTTCTCGCTCGAAGATTCGGGCCGGGCCGCGATGGCGCGGCCGCTCGCTGCCGGCGATTTTGACGACGGCGCCGTCGGGCGCCAGGTTGCCGCGCAAGATCGCAAGCCCGCCGTGCGCTTTGAACGGGTGATCGGCGCTCGCGATCACCGCTTGTCCCGGCGTCTCCGCGACGTTCGCCACTTCTTCGCCGAGGCTCCGTCCGACGGTCGCCGCGCGCCCGTCGACGAGCCCCGCCTCGACCAAACGCCGGGCGATCAGCTGGATTCCGCCGGCGCGATCGACGTCGAGCGCGACGTAGCGGCCGCCGGGGCGCAGATCGGCGATGATCGGCGTGCGCGCGCTGATCGTATCGAAATCTTCGAGCGCGAGCGGAACGCCGGCCTCGCGCGCGAGCGCCAGCAGATGCAAGACGGCGTTGGTCGAGCCGCCGGTCGCGGCGACGGCAGCGATCGCGTTCTCGAAAGCGGTGCGAGTCAGGAGCGCACGCGGCCGCAGATCGCGCCGCAAGAGGTCGAGCACGAGCCGGCCGGCTTCGTAGGCTGCTGCGTCCTTGCGCGGATCGATCGCGCCGGGCGAGGCGCTGCCGACCGGCGAGAGTCCGAGAAACTCGAGCACGGTCGCCATGGTGTTGGCGGTGTACTGTCCGCCGCAAGCGCCGGGGCCGGGGCACGCGCGATCCTCGATCGCCCGCAATTCCGTCTCGCCCATCGTGCCGGCGGCGTGGGCGCCGATCGCCTCGTAGACGTCGACGATCGTGAGGTCGCGGCCCTCGAGTTTGCCGGGCGCGATCGAGCCGCCGTAAAGGACGAGCGACGGAACGTCGAGCCGGACGAGCGCCATCGCGGCCCCGGGGATCGTCTTATCGCAGGCGACCAGCGCTACGATTGCATCGAAATAGTAGCCCCGCCCGCACAGCTCGATCGAATCGGCGATCAGCTCGCGCGAGACGAGTGAGGTTTTCATCCCCTCGGTCCCCATCGCGATCCCGTCCGAGATCGCGATCGTGTTGAACTCGAGCGGCGTGCCGCCGGCCTCGCGCACGCCGCGTTTGACGTGCTCCGCAAGCGCGCGCAGACCGTAGTTGCACGGCATCGTCTCGGTCCAGGTATTGGCGATCCCGATCAGCGGTTTGCGCAGATCCTCGTCGCGCAAGCCGATCGCTTTGAGCATTGCCCGCGCACCGGCGCGACTCGGCCCGTCGAGTAGCGTGCGGCTGCGCTGCCGCATATGTGCCGTCGAGTCGTTCACTTATGAAGCGTAGTCGTAGACCGCCTTCTCGAAGGCGATATAGGCCGGGAACGAGACCGCGTCGGCGAACGGGAAGATTTGGCTGCCGTAGAAGCCGCCGAGCCCGCGTTCGCGATCGATCCAATAGAACAGGTTCGCAAGGCCGGCCCAACCGAGCGCGCCGGCGCTGCGGCCGGTCGGTGCCCGCTCGTCGTTGATCATGAAGCTGTAACCCCACGACTTCGGCATCCCCGGAAAGAACTCGGCAGGGTTGGTCAGTCGCGGGGTCGCGGCCGGGAGGGCTTTGATCTTGAGCGCGCCCAGGCCGTTTTGGCCCATCTTGCGCGCCGTCGCGGCGCTCACGACCGGGCCGCTCGGGCCCGCGCCGTCGTTCAGCAGCATCGCGATGAACTTCAGGTAATCGCTCGCCGTCGAGTACAGGCCGTGGCCGCCCATCTCTTGCTCGGGACTCGCAGGCAGTTCAAAATCGGAGAGCGGATGCAGGCTGCCGTCAGCCTCGCGCTGATGGATCGACGCGCGGCGCGCGCGCAGCGCCGGCGTCAGTTCGAAGGTCGTATCGTGCATCTCGAGCGGCTCGAAGATCCGCTCGCGCATCACCGCGCCGAGCCGCTTGCCGCGTACGGCTTCGACCACGCGCCCGGTCCAGTCGAGATTGATCCCGTACTCCCACTGCGTCCCAGGGTCGAAGAGCAGCGGGGTCGCCATCGAAGCGCGGGTCGAGGTGACGACGCTTGGAATCGTCTTCTCGGTGCGGTAGCGCAGGTCGTCGTGATTGAAGAACTCGTAGCCGAAGCCGGCCGTGTGCAGGAGCAGGTGCCCGACCGTCATGGTACCGCGCGCCTTGCGCAGTCGCGGTTCGCCGTTTGCATCAAAGCCCTCGAGCACCGAGGGGTTCGCCAACTCCGGGAGATAGTTTTCGGCCGGATCGTCGAGCGAGAGTTTGCCCTCGTCGACGAGCTGCATCGCGGCGAGCGCAACCAAGCCTTTGGTGCACGAAAAGATGCAGACGACCGTGTCGGGCGTCATCGCGTCGTTACGCGAGAGGTCGCGTTTGCCGGCGGCGCCTTCGTAAATCTTACCCTTGCGGTCGGTCGCAGCGGCGACGGCCCCGGGGACGCCGTTCGGCCGGGCGCAGACCGCGTTCAGAATCTGGTCGGCGGCGCGTGCGAGCTCGCTCATGGCGCGGGCGTTCGCGCCGACCGGAGACGCGCCTGCGCTCGATGAGTCCGCTTTCGCTCGGCGAAACTCGCCGGACGCTAGCGGCCGGGCGCCGGCGGGCCTTCGAGCCGGCGATACCAGCGCACGATCAGGACGTAGCGCACGCACTCGAAGTAGATGAACGTCAGGAAGAGCAGCGGCGCGGTCACGACCAGGCTCGGCGGCGCGATCACATCGAGCACGAGCAGGGCGAGCAGCATCGTGACGAACGGGACGCCGAGCAGCGCGAGCGAGGCCGCGATCACGGTCAGCGTCGTGGCAAAGTGTCCGCGCACGAGCGCGATACTGCGGCCGCTTGCGCCGAGCATCGTGGTCCCCAAGCCGCGCAACCCGGCGCGCTCGCCGCGCGCGAGCAGCGCGGCAATGAGCGTCTGCGAGAGCAGCACGCCGAGCACGATCCCAGGCACGATCGCGGCGGCGTAGCCGAGTTCGGTGACGGCGCCGATGGCGACCAAGAGCGCGACCATCAAGCACGCGCGCGGCAGGGTCATGCGAAAGTCGGCGTCGAGGCGGCGCAACGCCGAGGGCAGGACGAAAAAGAGCGCCAGCAGCGCGGCGAGCAGCACGACGTTGATCGGCGGCGTCCGCAAGGGTGCCGTTGGATCCCCGCCCGCGAAGACGCGCAGCAAGTTCACCCGGGCGAAGACGGCGTAGGCGCTCGCGCCGCACAGCGCGGCGAGCGCGAGATAGATGCCCAGACGTTCGCGCATGACGCGTAGGCCCTCGCCGAAGAGGCCGGCCGGCGAGAGCGTGCCGGCGCCTTGCGAGCCCAGGGCGGCAACACTCATACCGTCACTATCGGCAGCGGAGCAGGCGCAGCACAGGGATCGGCTGCCGCCCGCAAAAGTTGTGCAGCCGCCATGCGCCCCGCAGCTCCCTCGCGCGCCGCCCGATGAGCACGGCGCTTGCGCCGGCGCTCGCCGAGGAGTTGCGCGCGATCGTGGGGCCCGAGCGGCTCTTGTTGGGAGAGGCCGATCTGCTGGCCTACGGCTACGACGGAACCTGGTTCGAAGAGCGGCCGCGCTGCGTCGTGCTCGCCGCTTCGCGCGAGGAGGTCGTCGCGATCCATCGTTTGGCGAGCCGCGAGCGGCTTGCGCTCGTTCCACGCGCGATGGGCAGCGGGCTCTCGGGCGGCTCCGTTCCGCTCGGCGGCAGCCTCGTGCTCAACCTGACGCGCATGAATCGCATCCGCGAGATCGACGAGATCAACTTCGTCGCGGTCGTCGAGCCCGGCGTGATCACGGCCGACCTGCAGCGCGCCGTCGAAGCGCGCGGTTTCTTCTATCCGCCCGATCCTTCGAGCGTGCGCCAGTCGGCGATCGGCGGCAACGTCGCCGAGAATGCCGGTGGCGCGCGCGGCCTCAAGTACGGCGTCACCGCGGACTACGTGCTCGGGCTCGAGATCGTGCTGCCGGGAGGCGAACTCGTCCGCACCGGCGGCAAGACCGTCAAGAACGTGACGGGCTACGATCTGCGCGCGCTCTTCTGCGGTGCCGAGGGGACCCTCGGCACGATCACCGAGATCACGTTGCGCCTCCTCCCGAAGCCGCGCTGGAGCAAAACGGCGACGGCTGCGTTCGCTGCGATCGAGGACGCGGCCGCAAGCGTCGTCGCGATCCTGGGCGCCGGGCTGACGCCGACCGCGATCGAGCTGATGGACCGTCTCACGATGCAGTGCGTCGAGGAGGCGCTGCCCTGCGGACTGCCGATCGCGCGCGACGCGCTCTTGCTTTTCTCCGTCGACGGCAACGATGAAGCGGTGGTCGATCGCGAACTGGAGCAGATCGTCGCGCTCGCGCAAGCAAACGGCGCCTGCGAGACCGCGCTGGCGCGAACCGAAGCGGAGAGCGCACGCCTGTGGGAGGGCCGCCGCGCGGTCTCGCCGTCGCTTGCACGCAAACGGCCGCACAAGCTCGGCGAAGACATCTGCGTCCCTCGTTCGGCGCTGGTCCCGGTCGTGCGCGAGATCCGCGCGATCGCGGAGCGCCACCGGCTTTCGATCCCGCTCTTCGGCCACGCCGGCGACGGCAATCTCCACCCCAACATTCTGTGCGACCGGCGCGATCCCGAGGAGATGGTGCGCGTCCGCGAGGCGGCGCGCGAGATCTTCGAGTGCGCGATTCGCTTCGGCGGGACGCTCTCGGGCGAGCACGGTATCGGGTTGCTCAAAAAGCAATTTCTCGAGCTTGCGCTCGGCGCGGAAGGGCTCGCGCTGCTGCGGCGGATCAAGGATGCGATCGATCCGCTGGGGATCATGAATCCGGGGAAGATCTTTCCGGATCCGGGCGGGGTCGATGCGTTCCGCCTCTGACGTCGTGCCGGCTTCCGTGCGCCGGTCCTATCTCTGCCGGGGCCTCCCGCCGACAACCGCGCGCCGGGGACGCCCGCGCCCGCGCCTCCGCGCGCGGTCGCTACTCGCCCACTCGCCGGCTCTCGCCGTCCGTCGAAAGCCGCACGAGGGCGTGCGGTTCGTCGCCCCGCTCCTCATGGGCTTCACCGGCGAGCTGGGACGCCCCGTCGCACAGTCGTCGGAGGGAGTCCCAACCGAGTTTGTGGAGCGCACGCGTGGAGCGCGATTGTGGAGCGTTGATTGCGGTGGCTAGGGTCGCGGTGAGTTGCGTGAGAGCTGAGGTGCGGTGAGCGGTTCCGAGGGTAGGGGGCGGCTGGGGTTTTCTGCACCCGACGTTCCGGCGGGGGAGGTGTACGACCGCTGCGTGCGGTGCGGGTTGTGTTTGCCCGTGTGCCCGACCTATGTCGAGACGCTGGTCGAGACGTCGGGGCCGCGTGGGCGGATCGCGTTGATCAAGGCGGTCGCCGAGGGGAAGCTTGCGCTCGATAGTCCGGGCTTCGTGCACCAGATGGGCGAGTGTTTGGATTGTCGCGCCTGCGAGGCCGCCTGTCCTTCGGGGGTCGAGTACGGGCGACTGCTCGAACCGGCGCGCACGCAGCTCGAGCGCGCAAAGGTCACCAAACGCTCGCCGCTCGCGGCGCTGCTTCGCCGCTTGGGGCTCGGGTTGTTTGCTAATCCGGCGGCGATGCGCGCCTTTGCGCGGGTCGTGCGCTTTGCGCAGCGGAGCGGGCTGCAGGCGCTAGCGGAACGGAGCGGGCTGTTGCTCGCCTTTGGGCTCGAGCGCAGTGCACGCCTTGCGCCGCCGCTTTCGGCACGCTTCTTCGTGCCGCGCGATCAGCGCTGGCCGGCCGAGGGCGAACGCAAGACGACGGCGTTCTTGCATGCCGGCTGCGTGATGGCGGTCGCGTTTGCGGAGGTCGACGAGGCGACGGTGCGCGTCTTGCGGCGCTGCGGTTGCGAGGTGACCGCCCCGGCTGCGCAGGGCTGCTGCGGGGCGATCGCCGTCCATGCGGGCGAGATGGAACTCGGACGGCGGCTCGCGCGGCGCAACATCGCGGCCTTCGAACGCTCGGGTGCCGAGGTTTACGTGGTCAATGCCGCCGGCTGCGGTTCGGCGTTGAAGGAATATGGGACGTTGCTGGCCGGCGACGCGGCTTGGGCCGAGCGCGCGCGGACCTTCAGCGCGCGCGTGCGCGACCTCGGCGAGTTGCTCGACCGGATCGGATTGGCACCCTCGCTCGGGCCGCTCGCGAGGACGGTGACCTACCAGGATCCGTGTCATCTCGTGCACGCCCAGCGCATTGCGAATGCACCGCGGCGCTTGCTGCGGGCGATCCCCGGCTTGCGCCTGGTCGAAATGCAGGAAAGCGCGCTATGTTGCGGGAGCGCCGGCATCTACAACCTCACCCAACCGGAGATGTCGGACCGCTTGGCGCAACGCAAGGTCGAACGGATCCTGGAAACGGATGCCGAGATGGTCGTCACGGCGAATCCGGGCTGCGCCTTGCAACTGCGCGCCGCCTTGCGTGCGGCCGGCGACCGGCGACCGGTCGTGCAGCTCGTCGAACTGCTCGACGAAGCGTTTGCGGCCTACAGCCCGGCGAGCTTGCCTTCGCCGCAAAGCGCGGCCGCGACGCTCGGATAGACGTCGAAGACGTCGAGCAGCCCCGTGATCCGCAGCAGGCGCACGATCTGGCCTTCTCGGACCACGAGGCGCACCGACCCGTGGTGTTCGGCGGCCCGCTTGTGCGCGCCGATCAGCGCGCCGAGCCCGGTCGAATCGAGAAACTCGACCTGCGAGAGGTCGACGATGATGTCGTGCTCGTCGCGCTCGGCCGCCGCGACCAGCGCCGCGCGCACGCTCGGCGAGGTCGCGATATCGAAGTTACCGGCGAGCGAGAAGAGTTTGGCGGCGCCGTCGGGGGCGGCGCCGATATCGATGGTGAGCCCCTCGGTAGACATTAACCGGCGTATTCGCGCCACTCGGCGATCGTCCCGTCGCGCGCCGTGACGAGCGCGCAGCCGGCCCGCTCGTGCCAGGTACCGTCGCGACCTTCGGTGGCGAAGCGGTAGGCGAGCGCAGCCTCTTCGCCGCCGACGATCGTGCGCTCAATCTCGATCCGCCAGGGACGGCCGCCGAGAAAGCGCGCGAAGTGCGCGGCGAGCGCGGCGCGTCCGGCGATCGTCGCGCCGCCGGTCTCGACGAAGCGGCCGTCAGCCGCGAAC
>JBOHTX010000083.1:0-7956 GCA_050733855.1 Vulcanimicrobiaceae bacterium | reverse complement strand
GCCCAAGTGCCCGTGCGTGCAGAGCGAGCGCACGCCTCCCAAGATCGGGATTTCGTTTCACGGCGGCGAACAGCACTACGACCGCTACGAGGAAGCCGTGCGCGAGGCGGCGCGCCGGCTCGGATTCGCGGTCGAGGTGATCCGTCTCGCGGAGCGCGGCGGTCGCGAGGGAGGCGCCGTGCGCAGCGCCGGCCGCGCGCCGGAGGCCGAGATCGCGGGCCTCGTGCTAACCGGCGGCGCAGACGTCGACCCGGCGCGCTACGGCCGCCCCGACGCGGCGACGTTGTGCGGGGACACCAACCCCGCGCGCGATGCGCTCGAAAGTGAGATTCTCGCAGGCGCGCTCGCGCGCGAGATCCCGGTCCTTGCGATCTGCCGCGGCCTGCAATTTTTCAACGTCGAACTTGGCGGGCGCCTGATCCCCGATCTGCAAACCGCGACGCCCCACCGCGGCAGGGCAGCGACGCGCGCCATGCGGTTGCGATCGAACCGGACTCACTGCTCGCGGCAAGCGTCGGCACCACGCAGGCGGACGCAAACTCCTCGCACCACCAAGCCGCCGATCCGGCAGCGCTCGGCGAGGGCCTGCGGATCGTCGCGCGCAGCGAGGACGGCACCGTCGAGGCGCTCGAATGGCGGGCCTCTGATCGCCCGTGGATGCTCGCGGTGCAGTGGCATCCCGAGCGCATGCCGGCCGACGATCCGCTCGGCGGCGGCCTCTTCGAGCGCTTTGTCGAAACGGCGGCCCCGGGCCGCGGCGGCTCACGCGAGCGAAACGGAGCCCCTTCCCCGCAGAACTCGTAGCGGCGCTCACCGCCCGAGCTACGCCGGCTGGCGGTCACGGCGCACCCGAGCGCGATGCGTCGCGCAGCTCGTCGGCATAGCCGCGGAGCGCACGCCGGTAGCGCGCGATCGAACCGTCGGTTTGGTCCGCAAGCAGCGCTTCGAAGAGCAGGTCGATCGCCGCGCGCAGCTCGCCAAGCGACACTTCGGTGAGGGCCGCGAACGCGCGCAGCGCGGCGATCTCCGGATACTGCGCGATGGCCTGGGCAAGGGTCGCACGCGAACGTGAAAGTTGCCCGACGTTGCGCAGCGTACTGCCGAAGGAGAGGCAGAAACCCGCTCGCTCGCCGCCGGGCAATGCCTCGATCCCGATGCGGTCGACGGCTTCATACGCCTCGAGCGCTTCGCGCTCGCGACCGAGGGTGTCGAGCGCCCCGCCGAAGGCGTGCCACGCGCGCGCATCGCCGGGCGAGGCGTCGCACCAGGCGCGCAAGAGCGCGAGCCCGCGTTCGACCTCGCCACGCTCGAAGTGCTCGCGCGCCCGCTCCTCAGCGCGCACCGACGCCCGTCTTTCCCGATCCCATCTGCCGTCATTCTACCAGATAGCGACGGCCGAAGAGCCCGGGATTCCGGCCCTCTCGCTCGCTCGCCAGGAGCGCGGAAGCACTAGCGCGCAGGCCGTGGGGATGAGCATTCCACAACGCCGCCTCGGGAAGAATGGCCCGCTCGTTTCGGCGCTCGGCCTCGGCTGTATGGGGATGTCGGAGTTTTACGGCCGGGGCGACGATACCGAGTCGATTCGCACGATCCATCGCGCGCTCGAACTCGGCGTCACGATGCTCGACACGGCCGATATCTACGGCCCGTTCACCAACGAAGAGCTGGTCGGACGCGCGCTCGCCGACCGGCGCGAGCGGGTCTTTCTTGCGACCAAATTCGGCATCGTGCGCGACCCGGCCGACCCGACCGCGCGCCGCATCGACGGGAGCGCGGGTTACGTCGCCTCCGCCTGCGAAGCCTCGCTGCGACGCCTCGGCGTCGACCACATCGATCTGTACTACCAACATCGCGTCGATACGTCGGTCCCGATCGAAGAAACCATCGGCGCGATGGCCGCGCTCGTGACGGCCGGCAAGGTTCGATACCTCGGACTCTCCGAGGCCGGCGCCGCGAACATCCGTCGCGCCGCCGCGGTCGCGCCGCTCGCGGCGCTGCAAAACGAGTGGTCGCTCTGGTCGCGCGACCTCTTCATCGTTACCTTTTGCTGCCGCCGCTCCTTGCATGCCTGCCGTGACGCGGCGCTCAAAATCCCGCGCGCCTTGCTCTCGCTCGTGTGCCGGCCGGAAGTAGCGCGGCACAAAGCCGCCGCGATTTTTCGTCCCGGCGAGGCGCGAGGAGCGCGCCATGGCAGCGCCATTTGAGCGACGAGCAACGAAGTAGGGGCGGAAAAGCGCAAGGCGACTGCCATGCTACCTCCGGCCGGCACACTGGGGTCGTCGTTGCTCGGTGGACTCGTTCCGGCAGCCACCGCATTTCACGGGACGAACGTTGGCTCCGGAGCGTGGCGCGCCCGGCGCCAGGCGGGTGTCTGCTGCGCTCTGCTCGGGCACCGGCTCCGCACGCGGCCGAGCGCGACCCGCCGAGCCCTGCTGCTTCATGTGGCCAAGGGATGCGCGCCGGCGAGCCCCAACTGCAAAAGCGTGGAATCCGCGATCGTGCGCCCGACGATAGGGATCTCGTTCCATCAAGGCACGGCCCCGTACGACCGTTACCTCGCTGCCGTCAACGCCGCAGCGCGACGGCTTGGCCTCGATGTCGAAGCGCTCTGGTTTGCGAGAGGAACACGCGGGCAGCCGGCCGTGCGCGTCGCTTCTCGCGAAGCCGAGGCGGAAAGTGCGGGGTTCGTGCTCACCGGCGGCGCGGACGTCGAGCCGAGCCGCTACGGGTTCGACGATCCCGCGCGGCAGTGCAATGCCTATCCGGGGCGCGACGCGATCGAGAGCACGCTGCTCGCATCTGCGCTCGAGCGCGGGGTCCCGATTCTCGCAATCTGTCGCGGATTGCAACTACTCAACGTCCAGCTCGGCGGGCGCCTCATTCCCCACTTACCGACGGCCGCGATCCACGCCCCGAGCCAAGGCGAGGGGCGCCATTCCGTCGAGATCGAGCCCGAGACCTTGCTCTCCGCAACGCTCCGCGCGGCGCGAGCAGCCGCCAATTCCTCGCACCATCAAGCCGTCGACCAGGCAGCACTCGGCACGGGCTTGCGGATCGCCGCCCGCGCCGATGACGGCACGATCGAAGCCCTCGAGTGGAAGACGCCGGCCACGCGCCCGTGGCTACTCGCGGTGCAGTGGCATCCCGAGCGCCTTTCCGCCGACGACCCGCTCGGCGGTCGCCTCTTCGACGCATTCCTTTCGGCGGTTCGCGAAGCGACGGCTGCGCGCACGCGCGACCATCGCGCTCAGGACGACGATCGTTTCGGCGCGCTGCGCAGCTCGTCCGCGTAACCGCGAAGCGCGCGACGGTAGCGCCCGATCGACCCGTCACCTTCCTCCATCAACAGCGCCTCGAACAGCAGGTCGATCGCCGCACGCAGTTCGCCGAAAGAGACTTCGGTCAACGCCGCAAACGCGCGCAGCGCCGCGACCTCCGGGTACCGCGCGAACCCATCCGCCAACAGCGCACGCGAGCGCGGTAAATCGCCGACGTTGCGTAGCGTGCTTCCGAACGCCACGTAGAACCCGGCCCGTTGATCGGCCCCAAGCGCGTCGATGCCGATTCGGCAGACCTGCTCGTACGCTTCCCGCGCCTCGTGTTCGCGACCGAGCGTGTCGAGGGCGCCGCCAAAGGCATACCAAGCACGCGCATCCTCCGGCGCCGCATCACACCAGGCATGCAGCAGCGCAAGCCCGCGCTCGACCTCGCCTCGCTCGATGTGCTCGCGTGCTCGCTTTTCTACATTCATCGTGGAACCGCACCCTTTCGAATTCCCGACGGCAGCCTCGCCGCTAAGCCCGTCTTTCGCACGCGGCAGAAGCAAGGAGTACACCGTCGCGCAAACCGCTCTGCGGGGCGATCGGCGCCGGCGCCTTGACGATTTCTGGACATTGGGTTGCTATCGTCCTCTTAGCGCCAGACATCGCGCGGCGACGCCCCAAGCCAGAAGATGAGTGCGTCTCTCGACCGCGACCTGAGCCGCTCGAGCGCCGCCGGCCGAATACGGGGCCGGCGGCGCGTACGCAAAAGGAGCGAACCATGAGTTGGACTCCCCGTTCCGGCCGAGACTCGGTCGAAGAGGTCGTTTGGTTACCGCGGCTGCTGCAAAAAGCGCGCCGCCTTGCGGACTTTCGCGAGAGCGGCCGCCTGATCGATGGATATTGCTACGGGCGCAACGACTTCATCGATAAACAAGTCTTGGCATTTCTTCGCACCGATGATGTGACGGTTTCGAACTTGGTACAGGAACATCCGAGCGACGCCGAGCTCGCGAAGATTATCGTCGAAAGCAGCGGGCGCACGCCTCAGGAACGGCGCGCATTCAGCCATCGCCTTCGCCGCCGATGCTTCAACTTCGCGCTGCTCGAAGCGGACGAAGGCCGGATGGCGCCCGGGCCGTTACGCGCCGTCCTCCGCATCGCATACAACGGCTTGATGATGCCGGCCGTTTACGCCTGGTTCCGTGGGGCCGAGAAGAGGCGCGCCCAGGGTCCGGGCGCATGGGCGACCGCGACCCCGCCGCGCGATCGCGCCCGCGCGCAGAGGTAGCTCCTAGGAGCCTGTCGGGGTATGGCCATGTTCGGATTCGGGTCCGAATTTTGTTCGAAGACGAGGCGCGAAGAGGGAGTGAAGCCGTAGCTTCATGACCGATGAGCAACGAAGTATTCGGACGAAAGGCGGGCCGAAGACGAATATGTGCCATACCCCGACAGGCTCCTAGGGCGCGAGGCGCGGTCCCCAACCTTCGAAGAGTCGTAGCGACATCCGAGGTGCTGCAATTGCGGTCGGCCTCGCCGTAGGATCGCGAGGGCTCGCGGCGGGGGCGTCGCTCGAAACGGGAACGGTGCGCCGAACGATGACGATCCAACGACGCGCCGTCGCGTGCGGCTGCGGCGAACTCGAACGTTCGATGACCGTCGGTAGTTCGACATCGGTGCGCTTCGAAGGCGCGGCTCCAAGGGTCACGATCGGAATAATCGGCATGATAGTGCTCCTCTTTTTGCGCAGCGCGACGCTACGTTGAGATTATGCTCGCCGAGCAAGGTCAAGGATGCGTCAAGATCCCTTTCGAGCGCAGATCGACGCTCCGGAGCCCAGCGCTTCTCGTGCGCTCGCCCATGCGGCTCGGCGCCATGCTCGCTCTCGTCGGGGTCTCGGCGAGCACCGCTCGCGCGCGCCGCGAAAGAGACTCGCTCGCAAGGAGCGCCGCAGCCTGCTCGCGGACTCTTGCGCGATGAGCCTGACGCAACGCCGCCTGGGAAAGCCTGGCCCGCTGCTTGCCGCGCTGGGCCTGGGCTGCATGGGCATGTCGGAGTTTTACGGCAGCAGCGACGATGCCGAGTCGATTCGCACGATCCATCGCGCGCTCGAACTCGGCGTCACGATGCTCGACACGGCCGATATCTACGGTCCGTTCACGAACGAAGAACTGGTCGGACGCGCGATCGCCGATCGGCGCGAACGGGTCTTTCTCGCAACCAAATTCGGTATCGTGCGCGATCCCGCCGATCCCGCAAAACGAGGCATCGACGGCAGCGCGGCATACGTCGCCTCAGCCTGCGACGCCTCGCTGCGGCGGCTCGGCGTCGACCATATCGACCTCTACTACCAGCACCGCGTCGACACGGCGGTCCCGATCGAGGAGACGGTCGGCGCGATGGCCGCGCTCGTGCACGCAGGTAAGGTGCGCTATCTCGGGCTTTCCGAGGCGAGCGCTGCCAAGATCCGCGCGCGGCCGCAGTTGCGCCGATAGCGGCGCTGCAAAACGAGTGGTCGCTCTGGTCGCGCGATCTCGAGGCGACCGGCCAGCTCGCGGCCGCACGTGCCGCCGGGATCGCAATCGTCGCCTACTCGCCGCTCGGCCGCGGTTTCCTCACCGGAGCGCTACGCAGCCCGGACGACTTTGCGGACGACGATTTTCGCCGCAGCAGCCCGCGATTCCAGGCAGCAAACTTCGAGAAGAACCTAGCGCTCGTGCGCCGAGTCGAGGCGCTCGCGCAGCGCACCGGCTGCACGCCGGCGCAGCTCGCGCTCGCCTGGGTACTCGGGCGCGGCGACGATGTATTCGCGATCCCCGGCACGCGACAGGTGCGTAGGCTCGAAGAAAACCTCGGCGCGCAGCATCTCCATCTCGGTGCCGGCGACCTGCGCGAACTCGATGCGATCTTCCCACCGGAGGCCGTCGCGGGGGCCCGTTACGCCGACATGAGTTTCGTTAACCGGTAGCCCTCCGACGCACCAGCTCGGAAGAGCGACGCGGCTCTGCGTGCGGCGGCGACGCGCCGGCCGCCACCGAACGCTCGAACACACAGTCGTAGCGAGAACGATGGCGCAGGCGTTTCATCCGCTGGTCGATGCTTGGTTCGAGAGCCGGTTCGAGAGGCCGACCGAGCCGCAGGTGCTGGGCTGGCCCGAGATTCGGGCCGGGCGCGATGTGCTGATCTCGGCCCCGACCGGCTCCGGGAAGACGCTCGCGGCCTTCTTGATCGCGCTCGACGACTTGGTACGCCGGGCCGAGGAGGGAACGCTTCCCGACCGGACGCTGGTCGTCTACGTCTCGCCGCTCAAGGCGCTCACCAACGACATCCGCGCGAATCTCGAGACGCCCCTGGCCGAGATGCGGGCGCTCGCCGCGGCCCGCGGCCTCGACCTCGCGGAACTGCGCACCGCCGTCCGCACCGGCGACACGCCGGCCTCCGAGCGCGCCAGGATGCTCCGCAAGCCGGCCCACATCTTGGTCACGACGCCCGAATCGCTGTTCATCTTTCTGACGGCCGCACGCTCGCGCGAGACACTGGGGGGCGTGCACACGGTGATCGTCGACGAGATCCACGCCATCGCCGGCGACAAACGCGGCTCGCACCTCGCGCTGACGCTCGCGCGCCTCGACCATCTCGTGACCTCGAACGGCGGCGCGCGACCGCAGCGCATCGGACTGTCGGCGACCGTCAAGCCGATCGAGGAGGTCGCTGCCTTTTTGAGCCCGAGCGCCGCGATCGTCAACGTCGGACACCGGCGTGCGATGGACCTGCGGGTCGAAGTCCCGCGTCAGGACGAGCTGAGCCACGTCGCGACGAACGAGATGTGGGCCGAGGTTTACGACCGGATCGCCGAGCTGATCACGACGCATCGCACGACGCTGATCTTCGTCGGCACCCGGCGCCTCAGTGAACGCGTCGCGTTCGCGCTCGCGCAGCGCCTCGGCGAGGGCGTCGTGCTGCCGCATCACGGCAGCTTGGCGCGCGAGCACCGGCTGCTCACCGAGTCGCGTTTGCGCGCGGGCGGTCTGCGCGCCGTCGTCGCCACGGCCTCGCTCGAACTCGGCATCGACATCGGCTCGGTCGAACTCGTGGTGCAGGTCGGCTCGCCCCGTTCGATCGCGGTCGGCCTGCAACGCGTCGGGCGTTCGGGCCACTGGATCGGCGCCAAGCCGAGCGGCGTGCTGTTCGCGACCACGCGCGACGAACTGATCGAGTGCGCGGCGCTGGTGCGCGCGATCCGCGCGGGCGAACTCGACCGGCTCGCCATCCCGGCGGCGCCGCTCGACATCCTCGCCCAACAGCTCGTGGCCGCCTGCGCGACCGACGACTGGGACGAAGACGCCCTCTACGCCTTCGTGCGCTCCGCCTATCCGTTCCGCGAACTGACCCGCAAGGACTTCGACGACGTGCTGATCATGCTCGGCGATGGGATCGCAACCTCGCGCGGCCGCAGCGGCACGTTCTTGCACCGCGACCGCGTCAACGGGCGGGTCCGCGCGCGGCGCGGTGCGCGCATGGCGGCGATCACGAACGGCGGTGCGATCCCCGACCGCGCGGATTACGCGGTGGTCGCCGAACCCGACGGCCAAAAGATCGGCACGCTCGACGAAGATTTTGCGGTCGAGAGCATGGCCGGCGACATCTTCTTGCTCGGACAGACGTCCTGGAAGATCCGCCGCGTGGAGCAGGGCAC
>JBOHTX010000082.1:0-7988 GCA_050733855.1 Vulcanimicrobiaceae bacterium | reverse complement strand
GGGGTAAGTGAACGGCTGGCCGACCGAATACTTGTAGGCCATGGCCGCAATCGTCGGGAGCTTGGCGATCAGGCGGTGAATCGAGATCAGGCGTTGGTGCGGATCGAACACGTCAATCGAATCGGGGTAGAACGCGGAGAGCGCACCGACCACGCCGAGCAGAATCGCCATCGGATGGCCGTCGCGCCGAAAGCCGCGATAGAGGGTCAGGATCTGCTCGTGGACCATCGTGTGATAGGTGATGTCGCGCACGAAGCCGCGGAATTCGTCCTCGGCCGGCAGTTCGCCGAAGAGCAGCAGGTAGGCGACTTCGAGGAAGCTGCTGTGCACCACGAGATCCTCGATCGGGTAGCCGCGGTAGAGCAGAATCCCGGCATCGCCGTCGACGAAGGTGATGGCCGAACGGCAGCTCGCCGTACTCGAATAGCCGGGGTCGAAGGTCGTCAGGTGCGCGTCGTCGCGCAAGTGGCGGACGTCGAGCGCGTCGTACCCGAGCGTCGCGCGCAAGCGCGGCAGCGCGCCGATGCGCGTTCCGTCTTCGGCGACGAGTGCGAGCGGCGCCGGGCTCGCGCCGTTGGTGCGTGCAATCGGATCGGCCATCGCGTTACGCCAAGAGTCCTTTCGTCGAGGGGATCTCGCTCGAGCCGCTCGGCGCCTTCGCTTGCGAAAGCGCACGCGCGAACGCTTTGAAGGCAGCTTCGCACACGTGGTGCGAGTCGCTGCCCGCGAGCTGGATCAGGTGCAGGTTGAAGCGACCGTTGTCGGCGGTCGAGCGAAAGAAGTGCGGAACGAGCTCGGTTTTGAGGTCCCCGAGATTCTCGGCGCCGAAACGCAACTGCCCATTGAAGTAGGCGCGCCCGGAGAGATCGACGCTCGCCAGCACGAGCGCGTCGTCGAGCGGGATCGCGCACGAGCCGAAGCGGGCGATCCCGCGCTTGCTGCCGAGCGCTTGCGCGAGCGCCGTCCCGAGCGCAATCCCGACATCTTCGACCAGATGGTGCCCGTCGAGCCCGTCGCCGCGCGCCTCAAGGCGCAGCCCGAGACCCGCATGGGTCGCAAGCGAGACCAGCATGTGATCGAAGAAACGCAGACTGCTATCGACCGCAAGCGGGCCCCCGTCGAGGTCCAGCTCGAGGTCGATGCGGGTCTCGTTCGTGGCACGCTCGATCCGCGCATGCCGAGCCACCGGGCCGTTCATCCGGCCTAGATTCGGGCGCTAGGTGCAGTTTCCATGCAGTCGCGGCGCTCGAGCTCCTTGAGCATGACGCCGACCTAGCCAAGCGCCCTGAGTGCGGTCTCCGCTTGTTGAACGAACGCAGGAGCCGTAAGCGAAAGGCCCTTCAACACATCGTCGACTCCTAGCGGCGGTTTGCGAAGAGCCGCAGCCTGTTGCTCGATGATCTCCGCCGTTTCCCGCAAGTAAAGTTCGAGTACGTTCAAGAGAAAGTCGTCCCGAGTTACTACCTCGATGAAGTACGGCGCTACGGACTCGTCCGGAAAGTCCTTGACGTTCTGGGTTACGATTTGGTCTGCTCGCCCGCGAATTGCGGCGGCGAGAACGTGCCGATCGCCCTCATCGCAGATCAGAGTACCGATAAGATGCTCATATCCCGTCACTTCTGCTTCGGCAAAATGTTCGCCGATGAGTCGAAACCGCCGGGAGGCGGACTCTTCACTGCGACGACCGTCCGCGAGCAGATTCCGCTCTGCTTCTTTCAGAATTTGTGCCGACCAGCGCGGCCGAAATAAACGACGCTGCGCCATCGGAGAAGAGTGTCGCACAGCGGCATCGGATACAGAACATTCGCATCGAGGAGTGCGGCGAACTGTGCGATTTAGCCGTATGCTCCTGATTCAGCAGCTTCGGCCGTCAGCTGATCGAGCATCTTCTGCCGCTCTTCGTCGCTGCGGCGTTTGTATTCCAGCACTTCACTGAGGCGCAGGCGACGGTGACGGCCGGTGCGATCACACGGAATCTCTCCACGGTCGATCAGACGCGTCAAATACTGCCGAGATACACCGAGCAGATCACCAGCTTCGGTCGTCGTGAGCCGACGATGCAACGGCGAAATGACGACGGCGTCGCCGTTGAGTAATATAGCCACGGCGTCACGCAACGCCTTATAGAGCGACGGCGGAAGCGGTAATGGGCCATCGTCCGGCCCTTGCAAATGCGGTGTCTCGGCTAGTGGAACCGCGAGAATTGCCGCCGCAAGCTGCTTGAGGGCCTCCTCGTCGGCCGGCGACGGTTGGATGACCTCAACGCCCGTGCGAAACGCGGCCGAGTCCGGCATGGCAGGCCCCTTTCCTGTCCCCATACTAGCACCAAAACGTCCCAAACGCAACCAGCAAGGCAGGCGTAGCCAGCCGACCATAGCGCACGGAGCGGGTGGATCGCGGGCCTGATCGATACTCGGGGATCAGGCTCCGGCGGTCGGTACGGTTTCCAGGTCGCGCCGTTCGAGCGCGGCCCGTACCAACCGCTCGACCAAGGCATCGAATCCGATCCCCGCGGCCGCGCACAGGTCCGGGAAGAGGCTGGTCGGCGTGAACCCCGGCAACGCGTTGACTTCCAGAATGTAGGGCCGCCCTTCAGGGGTCACGATGAAATCGGTCCGCGAGTAATCGCGCAGCCCGAGCAGGCGGTGGGTCGAGAGCGCGAGCGTTTGCAAGCGGCGCGTGAGATCGGGATCGAGTGCGGCGGGGACGTCGTGGCGGCTCATACCGGGTTCGTATTTGGCGGCGTAGTCGTAGAACTCGCGCCCTTGCGGGACGATCTCGGCGACCGGCGTCGGTTCGTCGAGCAAGACGCCGCACGAGAACTCGCGACCCGCGACGAATTCTTCGGCGAGCATCGCCGAATAGCGCTCGGCGAGCGCGAGCGCGGCCCGCGCCCAGGCTTCGTGCGTGCGCACGATCGTGACGCCGACGCTCGAACCTTCGTCGCGCGGCTTGACGACGAGCGGCAAATCGAGCGCGCCCGGCAAGAGCGGAAGCCGACCGCCCAGGAGATCGAAGGTCTCCCAGGCCGCGGTCGGCAGGCCCTCGGCGCTCAGCAGCTTTTTCGTGAGGTGCTTATCGATCGAGAGCGCGCAGCCGCGCAGATCGCTGCCGGTGTACGGAACGCCGAGCCACTCGAGCAGCCCCTGCACGATCCCGTCTTCGCCGCCCCGCCCGTGCAGCGCCACAAAGACCGCCTCGGGCTCGTGCGCCCGAATCGCCTCGACGAAGCCGGCGTCGAGATCGAGCGCGCGCGCCGGGTAGCCGAGCCGCTCGAGCGCCGCCAGCACCTCGCGCCCGCTCGCAAGCGAGACCTCGCGCTCGGCACTCGGCCCGCCCATCACGACCGCGAGCACCGGCCGCGCGCTCATGCGAACACTCCCACCAGGTGGACTTCGAGTTCGAGCTCGACGCCGCTTTGCTCCGCCACGGCGCGGCGCACGCGCGCGAGCAGCGTCGCCACGTCCGACGCGCGTGCCGCGCCGCGGTTGACGATGAAGTTCGCGTGTTGCGGCGAGACCTCGGCATCGCCTTCGCGCCAACCCTTTGCACCGCACGCTTCGATCAGACGAGCGGCCCAGTCGCCGGCAGGATTGCGAAAACACGAGCCGGCGTTGGGCAGCGCGAGCGGCTGGCTCTCCTTGCGTCGGACCAGGCGCGCCTGCGTGCGCGCGCGCACCTCGGCCGGATCGCCGCGCTCGAAGGCCAGCTCGACGTCGGCCACGATCGCCTCGCGCGCGAGCGACGTGCCACGATAGAAATACTGCGGGCTGACCGCGCTCGGCTGCGGACGGCTCGGGGTCTGCACCGTCACCGCGCGTACGAACTCGCCGAGCTCGCGATCGGTCCCGGCATTCATCCGCAACGAACCGCCGACGCTGCCGGGGATTCCGGCGAGCCCGTCGATGCCGCGCGCACCGAGGCTCGCGCCCTGCGCGACGAGCTGCGGCATCGCCGCCGAACCGCCCGCGCACATCAGCACCTGCGCGCCTTCGGCTCGCGCCTCGATGCGGGTGAACGCGCCGCCGAGCCGCAGCACGAAGCCGCGCACGCCGCCGTCGCCGATCAAGACGTTCGAGCCGCTGCCGAGCACGAAATGCGGGAGCGCGCGGCGCGCAACCAGCCGCAGGACCGCCGCGAGTTCTTCACTGTTCTCCAGCTGCACGAGCGCATCGGCCGGTCCGCCGATCTTCCACGAAGTGAATGGCCCGAGCGGTTCGTCGAAACGAACGCGTTCGCCGAGCAGCGCGCGCAGCTCCGCGCGGTCGTCGTCGCGCACGAGCGAGCGCAGCGTGCGCAGGTCGTCGGCGAGCGGCGCGTTCATACGGCGAGCGGCGCCAGTTCGCCCGCGAGCGCGTGCGCGGCTTGCGAAATCGAGCCCGCGCCGAGCATCAGCACGAGCGCACCGCGCGGCGTGTGCGCGAGCAAGTGCTCGGGCAAGTCCGCGGGACTCGCGACGTAGGCGACCGGAACGCCTGCGGCTTCGAGCGGCCTGCCGATCGAGCGCGCGTCGATCCCCGCAAGCGGCGGTTCCGAGGCCGCGTAGATATCGGTCAGCACCACCCGGTCGGCAGCGGCGAGCGCGCGCGCGAACGCGGGTGCGAGATAGGCCGTGCGCGTGTAGCGGTGCGGCTCGAACGCGACGACCAGCGGCGCGAGACCGGCGGCGCGGGCGGCCGCGATCGTGGCGGCGACCGCGGTCGGATGGTGGGCGTAATCGTCGACGACCGTCATCCGCGCCGTCCGCGCCAGAATCTCGAAGCGCCGGTGAACGCCCCGAAAAGCGGCGAGCGCGTCGGCGCACGTTCCAAACGGAATCTCGAGTTCGCCGGCGAGTGCGACGGCACCGAGCGCGTTGCGCAGGTTGTGCTCGCCGGGAATCTGCAACTGCAAACGCCCGAGGCGGGCGCCCATGCGCTCGATCGTGGCCGAACTGCCGAAGCCCGCGTGCGCGCGTTCGCACGCGCGCACCTCCGCGCCGGCGGCGAAACCGAAGGTCCGGCTACGTGCAGGGCGCGGACGTCGGGCAAGTTCCGCGCCGTGCGGTTCGTCGATCCCGATCGCGACCGCGCCCTCGGCCGGAACGCTCGCAAGAAAGCGTTCGAAATCGGCGAGCAACGCGGCGAACTCCGCAGGCGACGCGACGTGGTCGTCCTCGACGTTGCCGACCAGCGCGTAGCTCGGCTGCAATTCGAGAAAGGAGCGGTCCGACTCGTCGGCTTCGAGCACGAAGTACGGCCCAGCCCCGGTACGTGCATTGCGCTCGCTGCCGAGCAACTCGCCGCCGACGGCAACCGTCGGATCGAGCCCGGCACCCTCCAGAATCGCGGCGACCATCGCGGTCGTGGTCGTCTTACCGTGCGTCCCGGCGATCGCGAGCGCGCGGTGCTCGGCCGCCAAGCGGGCGAGCAGCGTCCCGCGCCGCACGATCTCGCAATTGCGCGCGCGCGCGGCGACCAGTTCGGGATTCTCGTCGGCGATCGCCGCACTCACGACGACGCAGCGCGCATCGCCGAGATTTTCGGGCGCGTGGCCGAGCGCGATCGTCGCGCCTTCGGCAGCGAGCCGTTCGAGCAGCGGGCTGGGGCGATCGGAGGAACCGCTCACGCGCTCGCCGCGCGCCAGCAGCAGCCGCGCGAGCGCCGACATCCCGATTCCGCCGATGCCGACGAAGTGCACGGCTGCGCGTTCCCTCACGGGACGCTCCCGTTCGTACCCAACCAGGCCTTCACCCGCGCCACGATTGCAGCGGCGGGATCCCGCTCGCCGCATACCGCGGCGCGCATCGCCGCCAGTCGCTCCGGTTCGAGCGCGCGATCCAGCTCGGCGGCGAGCCGTTCGGGAGTGAGTTCGGCATCGAGCAGCACGAGCGCGGCGCCGCGTGCGGCGACCGCACGCGCGTTGTGCAGCTGGTGCGCGCCGGTCGCAAACGGATAGGGCACGAGCAGCGCCGGCGTCCCGCTCGCCGCCAGCTCGGCGAGCGTCGAAGCGCCCGCCCGCGCGACCACGAGGTCCGCGGCGGCGTAGCCCGGCGCCGGATCGTCGAGGTAGCCGACGACGCGAATCTGCGGAATGCTCCGCAGGCGCGCGGCAAGTGCCTCGCCGTTCGCCCGACCGGCGACCAGCAGCACTTGACGCTCGCCGAGCGCACCGCGCTCCGCGAGCGCTGCGAAGGTTTCGTTGAGCGTGCGCGCACCTTGGCTGCCGCCGAACGCGACGACGGTCGTGCGCCCCGGCTCGAGGCCGAGTTCGGCGCGCGCTTGCGCCGCCGCGCGCGGTCGCGCGAAGCTTGCGCGGACCGGAATTCCCACCAGGCGTTCGCGCGCGCCGAGTTTCCGGCCCGGGAGCGCGGCCCCTAGCCACACTTCATCGGCAAGCGGTGCCAGCAGCCGGTTCGCGAGCCCCGCTTCGAGATTCGGTTCCAAGAGCGCGATGCGCGCTCTGCTGCGGCCGAGCGTGCGGACGGCGCGCAGCGCCGCGACCGCCGGGACCGCGGCGTAGCCGCCGGTCGCGATCAGCGCATCGGGTGCGAAACGATGGAACGCGGCGAGCGCGTCGCCGAATCCGAGCGCGTTGCGTGCGAGCGTCGTTCCGAGCGCGCGCGGCCGTCCTCGCAGCAGCGGCGCCGCCCGGACCGGCGCAAACCTCAGGCCCGCCGCCCGCACGAGTTCGGCCTCGAGCCCATCGGGCATTCCCAGGTACAACACGTCGAGCGGCGCGAAGGCGCCTTCGCCGGCAAACCGTTCGGCGAGCGCAAGCGCCGGATAGATGTGGCCGCCGGTTCCGCCGCCTGCGAGCGCGAGCTTCACGCGCCGCGTGCGCCGAGCACCGCCTGCGTCGCCGGGAGCGGCCGCACCGCCGGGCGCCGCAGCGGTCGCGCGCGGCCGACGTTGAGGATCAGCGCGACCGCAACCAGCGAGACCACGAGCGACGAGCCGCCGAACGAGATGAACGGCAGCGGAACGCCCGTCACCGGCCACGACGACGAGACGACGCCGACGTTGATGAGCGCCTGCGGGAGCAAGAGCGCCGTCGCGCCGATGGCGAGCAGAAACCCGAAGCGGTCGGGCGCGTGCAACGCGATCCGCACCGCGCGATAGGCGACCAGGATGAAGAGCGCGAGCAGCACCAGCATCCCGAGATAGCCGAGTTCCTCGCCGACGATCGAAGCGATGAAATCGGTGTGCGCTTCTGGGAGCCAAAAATACTTTTGGCGCGAGAAGCCGAGGCCGACGCCGAACCAACCGCCGCTGCCGAGCGCGAGCAACGACTGAACGATATGGAAGCCCTTGTCGCGCGGATCGGCCCAGGGATTCAAGAAGGCGGTGATCCGCGCGAACTTGTAGGGGTCGTGCCGAACGATGAAGATCGTGGCCGGGATCAGCGGGACCGCGAGCATCGTGAGGTGGACCAGGCGCGCACCGGCCACGAAGAGCATGGTCAGCGCGCTGAAGACGAGCAAACTCGCGGTTCCGAGATCGGGCTCGCGCACGACCAGCATCGCAGCCAACGCGCTCGCGAGCACCGCGGGTGCGACCCCGCTCGCAAACGAGCGGATCCGCTCGCCCTTGGCCGCGAGCGTCGCCGCCAAGTAGATGACGAGCGCGGGCTTGGCGAACTCCGAGGGCTCGAAGCCGAGCGGACCGACGCCGAGCCAGCGGCGCGCACCACCGCTGCTCAGCCCCACATGCGGCACCAGCACCGCGACCAATCCCACGAGCGCGAGCCCAAAGAACCACGGCGCAACGCGGCGCAGCCGCCGATAGTCGATGCGGTAGGCAACGAACGCACCGCCGAGCGCGACCAGCAGCCACGCAAGCTGCCGCTTGAGGAAGTAGGTCGCGTCGTGATGGATCGCGACCGCGTAGGCACTCGAAGCGCTGAAGATCATGATCAGGCCGAAGGCGACGAGCGCCGCCACCGCCGCGATCAGCACGCCGTCGGCCGGGCGCGCCGGCTGCGGTTCAGCCACGCGCACCGGCCAGCGC
>JBOHTX010000081.1:0-8068 GCA_050733855.1 Vulcanimicrobiaceae bacterium | reverse complement strand
CGCAAGGGCAGTCCCGCCGGTGAGGACGAGCGTATCCCCGTAGCCGCCGGCGATCGCAAGGATGCGGTCCTGCAGCGGGTACAGCACCTCGACGTAGGGGCGGACTTCCTCCGGCGTCGCGACCCGGTAAAGCATGTTCGTCGCTGTTTCGCTCCGTCACTCGCGCTCCCCCGGCGGAGCGCACGAGCGGGATTAGACGCGCGAGGCGGTCGTCCGGGCGGGGAAAAAAAACCGGAGTTCAGCGAAGCCTTCGGTCCGCACCGCGTAGATGCGGTACCTACCTTCGCGCCGCAAGTCCAGCAGCCCGGCGTCCGCGGGTCTAGTAGGCGTGCCGCGTCACCGCAGGTCAAATTCGTCAATTTGACGAATTTGACGTGCGTTGACGAAGAGTCCCTTTCAGCCCGCTCCCGGAGTAAGCCCGCCGGTCCTTGCCGGTCGGGAGGCAGAGGTGGCCGCCCTGCAGCGTCGTCTTCCAGATGGCCGAGGCCGCCGTTACACGGAAGCTCTTTGCCGCGATTCTGCAACTGATCGCAGATCTACGGTCGTGCTAGGCGGGACAGACCCAATACCTATCTGAACGACGTGGCTCACGCCAATCTGATAGGCTGCTGATGATCCCCCTCCTGAAAGAGAACACCGGCCTGTTCATCATCGGGGCGGCTATGCTTGCATACGGGATCTACAACGGGATTTTCGTAACCACCACTCAGGGGACGATCACGGCCGCGATATTCCTGCTTCTAGGGGTCAACGTCATCGGCTGGACCCGCTACCGTATCAACCGGGCGAAACGGCGCCGACCCTGAAGCGGGTCGTGCAGTTTTCGCTCCCGGTCGAGTAGCGCTTTCAGCCCGCCGCCCTCGCGCTACCGTCTGGGCGACAGTCCAGCAAAATCTTTCCGAGGTTCTGGTCGCCTTCCATGCGCGCGTGCGCCTCGCGGACGGCTGCGAGCGGATAGATGCGATCGATCTCGACCCCCAGCTCGCCGTTTGCAACCAGCGGCAGGATCTCGCGCTCGAGGACCTTGTGCAACGCGATCTTTTCTTCGAGCGGCCGCGAGCGCATGACCGTCCCGACGAGGGTGGCGCGTTTCTGCATCAGCGTCCCGAGCCCAAGCGTGGCCTGCGCGCCGCCGAGCGTTCCGATCTGCACGATGCGGCCGAGGGGCGCCAGCGCAGCCAGGTTGCCCGCGAGCGCGGGCGCACCGATGAAATCGAGGATGAGATTGACGCCGCGTCCGCCGCTCGCTTCGAGCACGCGCTCGCTCCAGCCGTCGGCGAGCGGGAGCGCAACCTCGAGCCCGAGTTCGCGCGCGCGTTCGAGTTTGGCAGGCGTGCGCGAGGTTCCGAAGGTGCGCGCGCCCGCCCGGCGAGCGAGCGCCAGCGCCGCGAGCCCGACGCCGCTGCCGATCGCGTGGATCAGCACGCTCGCTCCGAGGCGCAGCGCTCCGCGGAGAAAGAGCGCGTCGTAGGCGGTGACGAACGCTTCCGGGATCGCAGCGGCGGTTGCGAAATCGATCCCGTCCGGAAGTCGCGCGAGGCAGAACGCGTCGGTCGCGAGCAGCTCCGCGTGCGCGCCGTCGGGGACCAGACCGCAGACCCAGGTCCCGAGTGCCGGCGATTCCACCTGCTCGCCGCGCGCGCGCACGGTCCCAGCGAATTCCAACCCCGGCACGATCGCAGCAGCACGTCCGGCACCGTAGCGTCCTTCACGTTCCAGAAGGTCGGCACGGTTGAGTCCCGCGTAGGCAACCTCGACCAACACGTCGCGGCTGCCGATCGGCGGGTCCGGCAGCTCGCGCACCTGCACGACCTCGGGCCCGCCCGTGCCTTCGTAAACGACCGCGCGCATCAGTTCCCGAGCCGCGGATCGGGCGCCGCCGAGGGGAAGGCGAAGTCGTGATAGACGGCGTCCGCGATCACGTGTAAGCGACCGAGGCGGAACGGTCCGTAGAGCGTCTCTTCGTAGTGGGCGTGATCGACCAGCCAGTGCCCCTCGACGAGCGCGTAGTCCACCAGAAACTCGACGTCGTTTGCGCCGCGATAGATCACCTCGCTCGGCAAACCGGTCGCGTTGTCGACGTAGAGATCGGAGAGGAAGAAGGTCGAGCCGGGTTTCTTGACGGCACGGGTGACGAAATCGTACGGCTGCAGCACGATATGGGTCTTGCCGTTCGGTGCGTCGCTCGAATCGGGCGCGTACGAGGCCTGATATTGGTACAGATGGGTCACGACCACATCGTAGTTTCCGCTCTGCGGCGCCGCATAGGTGAGCGGCTTGACGTCGTGGACGGAGGCCGTCACGCTTTGGTGTGCCCCGACGCGCCAGGAGAGCGTGAAGTCGGAGAGCGCATCGAAGGTCGGGCTCACCGGAAAGGCGAGTTCGAGCGCGTTCGCTCCGCGCGGGAGATCTTGCACGACCGCGAGGCCGTCGCGGGTGCGGACGGCGACCGAACGCGCGATGTTCCGGCTATCGCGGAGCGCGGGGGCGCTGACGTGGGTGTCGACGACGTAGGTGATGTAGGGCGGGGGGTTTGCCACGGCCGCGGCCGCCTGGTTGGCGAAGCGCTCGAAGGCAAGGTCGGGGCTCTGCGTGACTATGCTCCTCGTTGAAAGCCGCGCGAGGGCGCGCGGTTCGTCGCCCCGCTCCTCGTTTGGCAAGTTTTCGGCGCGCGCCGACCAAAGACGGTGGGCTATGGAAGAAACGTTCGTCCTTCGAGGTTCGGTCGCGCTCTCGTGCAAGGGCGCGCACGTGGTCCTGCACGCCGCCGAGAAGCACGCGAAGGCGCTCGGCGTTCCGCAATGCATCGCGGTCGTCGACGCGGCCGGCGACCTGCTGGCCTTTTCCCGGATGGACGGGGCACGCCCGGGTTCGATTCCGATTGCGCTCACGAAAGCCCGTTCCGCGGCCCGCCGCCGCCGCCCGACCGGCGAAGAAGGGGGCGGCGACGTCCTGCACGGCGTGCGCCTGGCGCTCGCCGGGCAGCTCGAGTTGACCGGGATCGCGGGCGGCCTTCCGATCCAGCTCGACGGCGCGACGATCGGCGCCGTCGGGGTCAGCTCCGGGACCTCCGAGCAGGATCTCGAGGTAGCCCAGGCCGGGATCGACGCCCTGCTCGGCCGGTGAGCGGCACCCCGAGCGGCAAGCCCGGCCCGCTCATCCTGGCTCCGTCGCTGCGCCCGGCGCTCTGGGGCGGCCGGGCGCTGGTGACGCGCTTCGGCAAGCCGGGCGCTCCCGCGGCCCGCTTCGGCGAATCGTGGGAGTGCTGGGACGAAAACCCGATCGCGCGCGGCGCGACGGCAGGGGCGACGCTCGCCGACGAGCGAGCGCGCATGGGCGCGGCCCTGGTCGGTACGCTCGACCCGGCGGCACCCTTCCCGGTGCTCACCAAACTGATCGACGCTGCGGGCGACCTCTCGGTGCAGGTCCATCCCGACGACCGCGAGGCCGCGCGGCTCGACGGCGCAGCGAACGGAAAGAGCGAGTGCTGGTACGTCCTGGAAGCTGCGGCGAGCAGCGCGCTGTGGCTTGGGTGGCGACGCCCGACAACGCCCGCGGAGATTCGCGAGCGGATCGCCGCCGGCACGCTCACCGAGCTGCTACGCCGCGTCCCCGTCGCGCCGGGCGATGCGTTCTACGTCCCGGCCGGAACCGTCCACGCGATCGGCGGCGGCATCGTGCTCTTCGAAGCCCAACAGAACAGCGATCTGACCTACCGGCTCTACGATTACGGACGCCTCGGCGCCGACGGAAAGCCGCGCCCGCTGCACCTCGAAAAAGCGCTCGCGGTCGTCGACGTCACGGACGACCGAGCGTTGAGCATCGCCGAGCCGTCGGCGTCTGATACGTCCGCGTTCGGCGCGATCCGAACGCTCGCGCCGCTGCTGATTTCCGACGACCGCGCGCGCCGCGAGCTGCTGATCGGCGACCCGCGTTTCCCGCTCGAGCGAATCGTCCTCGGAAGCGAGACGCTGCGGGTCGCGACGGCGCGAATGCCGCTGGTCCTGATGCCGCTCAGCGCACCGCTCGAACTGGATTGCGGAGATGGGAGGCAGACCGTCGCCGCCTACGAGACGGCCCTCGTTCCGCCCGCCTGCGAAACCGCGCTCCTGCACGCCCCGCAAGCTCCGACGACGGTCCTCGCGGTCGCGCCGGCGAGCGACGCCGCAGCCCTGCTCGCGCGCCTGGTCAGCGCGAACGCGGACCCCGAAGAGGCCGAGACGTTTCTCGCCGCGTTCCAGCGGCCCTCAGTAGAGCCCAAAGCACCCGTCGCGCGCGTCTCAGCGGTTCGTGCCGACCGCTAAGTTCCGCGCCGTTCGTAAGCGCCTCCGAGCTGAGGGGTGGTTCGTGCGCCGTCGGGGGCGACCAGCCATCAGGTGTGGAATCATCCGACCAAAGCAGGAAATGAAGAAGTATGCGGTCGTGATCGAGAAAGGCCCGCGCAACTTCGCGGCGCACGTTCCCGATCTTCCGGTGATCTTGGTGAGCGGCAAGACGGTGGCACAAGTCACCCGCCGCGTCGAGCGAGCGATCGCACTCTACGCGGAGGATTGCGCGCTACACGGACGCGCGATGCCGGCGCCGACCACACGCGTCAAGGAACTCGCCGCCGCGTAAAGCGAGTCAGCGGCTCGTGGCGCTCACCACGCGGCGCGTCAGCCTCGAAGCCTGCGCATCCTCGATGCCGCCGGCGCATGTGAGCCGGGCACGCTTGGAGGAGGAACATGGCGACGATTCATACGGGCTCGGCCCGGCCGAGGCGGTTAAAGGCAAAACCGTGGCGGCAGGTTCGCCGCTCGCTTACCGCGGATCGGGAGGCGGTTCTGCGCGAGCGCGTCGAGATGGAGCTTGTGCGTCTCGATCGCGTGACGCGGCTCGATCAGCTTCGTCGCGCACGCTCATCATCGCAAGTGCAGCTTGCAGAGCAACTCGGCACAAACCAAGGCGCGCTATCGCGACTTGAGCACCAAACCGATCTCTGCGTCAGTACGCTCCGCCGTTTCGTGCATGCCTTAGGCGGCGAGCTCCAAATCGTCGCGCAGTTCGACGACGCCGAGCCGATCGACCTCGACCTCTTCGGCGACCTTGCTCACGAATAATTAGACGGCTTCCGGCCGCGCCGCCCCGGTCGTCGACGCGCACGTCCGGTATACTGCCGCATCGTCAATCGGCGAGACGAAACGGACCGGAAGGCGCTGGGCGCCCAAACACCATTTGCCTCAACGGAGGTGAAACGTTCGTCCTTCGCGGTTCGGTCGCGCTCTCGTGCAAGGGCGCGCACGTGGTCCTGCACGCCGCCGAGAAGCACGCGAAGGCGCTCGGCGTCCCGCAATGCATCGCGCTCGTCGACGCGGCCGGCGACCTGCTGGCCTTTTCCCGGATGGACGGCGCCCGCCCGGGCTCGATTCCGATCGCGCTCGCGAAAGCCCGTTCCGCGGCCCGCCGCCGCCGCTCGACCGGCGAAGAAGGGGCGGCGACGTCCGACGACGCGGATGCCGCTCATCATGATGCCCCTGGGCGGCCCGCTCGAACTCGCCGACGGCGAACATCTGCGGGTCACGCTCGCTCCATATGAGACTGCGTTCGTTCCCGCCGACTGCAAAACGGTAACCCTCCGCGCGCCGCAGGACCGCGCAACCGCCCTGGTGGTCGCGCCTGCGACCGACGCGGCGACCGTCGCCGCACGCGCCGATCGGCGCCGGCGCGACGCCCGCTGCAACCTCGGCGTTCCTCGCCGCGTTCTCGCGCTGATCGCGTTGTTACGTCACGATTAGTACAGTCGGCTGCGTCGCTGTGGCCGCCCGCGCGTAGGGTTGGCCTCAACGAACAACACGGCAGACTCGACGGCCCGACCGTGGGAGTTCCATGACCTCATGGCGATGCGCGCCGTCGCCAGCCAGCGTTCCTTGGAACCCCCGGCCGGCTTAAGGGAGCGAGTAACCCAGCGCCCAGAGCACGGGCTGGAGAAAAAACGCATAGATCGACACGAACACGAGCCAAGCCCCGAAAGGCCGTGCCGGCAGGAAACCGTAGACATGAAAAGCAGTCGCGAGGAACGCGAGCCCCCACACGATGAGGTCCGACCGGATCATCGTGCTATCTGAGAAGAAGTTCCACCACAACATGGGCACGAGCGCCACCGGGATGGCGACATTGGCGACCGCGTGCAGGTCAAGGTCGAGAAGCTGACATATCCCGAGCATGGTAAACCATCCCGACGGGATTGCCAGCATGCCGGCGAGGATCACCGTATCGGGCGTGCCCAAAGGTTTGGCTGTGATAATATAGATCGTCTGGCCAATGTCAGACAGCCCGGCGATGAACATGATCATCCCCACGGCCCGGATCGGGTCCCAGCGTTCCCAGCGTATCTGAGGAGAGCCGGCGGAAGGCATCGAAGCGGCAGCGGCCGCGTTGCGCTTAGACGTTGCCCCAATGCCAAGAAAGTACAGACCCTCTGCCCATACGGCAAGGCCCGTGAGACTCAACACAACTGCAACAGGAGGTACATGTGTAAGCGGAGCTAACATATCTTTCCCCCTTTAGATTAGTCGGCGTTCGCCGGATGAAGAGATGATTCGGTGAGCGCTTGCCGTTTTCCCACCCCAAGCTAGCCAGCCGACACCTCGCGTGACCGTCTTAGGGCCTACGGGGCTGCACTTTTGGGCCATCGGCCGCCGCGAAGGCCGCCTCGGCGCTCGTCAAGGCGCACCTCAAGCGCGTCACGTCGGCACGCAAACCGGCGGCGAACGTAGAGCGGCGATCAGTCGCAGAATGTCCGCAAAAACGTGCCGTGGGACAGCGACCTCGGCCATCTGATTCAGATAGTGTCACCTTTCGGACGGTCACCCCGCGGTAACGTGGCGGTAGCGTTGAACTCGGAGCCGGTTCCGTAGATGGCGAATTCCGTTTGGCCAGCCAGCGCCTGATCGCACTCGGCCTGGTCGACGTTTGCGCCTGCCTGCTACACTACATTCACTAACGAAACTCGTGGCGATACGGCGCTCGAAGGTGCCGACGGGGTCGATGACGATCTCGTGCACATCAGGCAGGTCGCCCTTAAGCACCAACGTGCACGTGCTCGCGGGAGTGTATCATACATTTACAATAAGACAAGCGCTTGGGACGCCTCTCGTTGGGGTCTCGCCGTCCACCGTCGGGCGCAGCCCATATATGTAAGAAACGTTCGTCCTTCGCGGCTCGGTCGCGCTCTCGTGCAAGGGCGCGCTCGTGGTCATGCACGCCGCCGAGAAGCGCGCGAAGGCGCTCGGCGTCCCGCAATGCAGCGCGGTGGTCGACGCAGCCGGCGACCTGCTGGCCTTTCCCGGATGGACGGCGCCCGCCCGGGCTCGATTCCGATTGCGCTCGCCGGATAGCTCGAGGTGACCGGGCTCGCGGGCGGCCTTCCGATCCAGCTTGCCTGCGCGACGATCGGCGCAGTCGGGATCAGCTCCGGGACATCCGAGCAGGACCTCGAGGTCGCCCGGGCCGGGATCGACGCCCTGCTCGGCCGGTGAGCGGCACACCGCGCGGCCGGACGACCCCTCCCGCTCATCCTGGCGCCGTCGCTCGCCCGGCGCTCTGGGGCGGCCAGGCGCTGGTGACGCGCCTTCGGCAAGCCGGGCGATCCCGCGGCCCGCTTTGGCGAATCGTGGGGGTGTGCTGGGAACGGCAACTCGCTCGCCGGCCGCCCCGGCCCGAACGTGCGGTTTCCGGTCTTGACCAAGCTGATCGATGCGGCCCTCGACCTCTCCGTGCAGGTGCGTCCCCACGACCACGAGGCCGTGCGGCTCGACGGCGCGACGTGCGGCAAGAGCGAGTGCTGGTACGTCCTGGAAGCCGCGGCCGGGAGCGCGCTGTGGCTCGGCTGGCAACGCCCGACCTCCCGCGGATTTTTGTCCGCGGAATTGGCGCTCTGTGGACCAGCACGAGTTAGCCCTTATGGCTTCAATGGGGCCGCGGATTTTTGTCCGCGGATTTGTCTACGCTGGGCGCCTGCGGCCGCGGGGGGGCAGCTTCAATGGGGCCGCGGATTTTTGTCCGCGGAATTCCGGCGCCACGGGGGCGC
>JBOHTX010000080.1:0-8078 GCA_050733855.1 Vulcanimicrobiaceae bacterium | reverse complement strand
TCGCAGAACGGACGCGCCGGACGGTCGAGTTCGACCCCGATCAAAAGCCCGCGTCCGCGAACGCCGCGGATGCGCGCGCTCGCGAGCGTGCGCAGGCGCGCGAGGAACGGCTCCCCGAGTTCCGCTGCGCGCTCCGGCAAGCGTTCGTCGCGCAAAACCGCGAGCGCCGTGCGCGCGACCGCGCAGGCCAGCGGGTTGCCGCCAAAGGTGCTGCCGTGACTGCCGGGTTCGAAGAGTTCGAGCACGTCGGCTCGGCCGACGACCGCCGAAACCGGATAGAACCCGCCCGAGAGCGCCTTGCCGACGATCAGGAGGTCGGGCCGGACACCCTCGCGGTCGCACGCGAACATGGCACCGGTCCGCCCGAGCCCCGTCTGAATCTCATCGGCGACGAAGAGCACGTCTCGTTCGCGACAGAGCGCCGCGGCCGCCGCGAGGTACCCGTCCGGCGGAACGATCACGCCCGCTTCGGCTTGGATCGGCTCGACCAAAAACGCGCAGGTCTTCGGCCCGAGCGCGCCTTCGAGCGCCGCAAGATCGCCGTACGGAATCGCAACGAAGCCGGGGCCGAACGGCCCGAAGTCGGCCCGGTACTCTTCTTCGGTCGAGAATCCGACGATCGTCGTCGTTCGGCCGTGAAAGTTGTTTGCGCAGACGACGATCTCGGCGCGGTCGTGCGGGATGCCCTTGCTGCGATAGCCCCAGCGCCGGGCCGCCTTGATCGCGGTCTCGACGGCTTCCGCCCCGGTGTTCATCGGCAGGACCATCTCCTGGCCGCACAGCTCGGCGAGTTCGCGGCAAAACGGTCCCAGTTGATCGTTGCGAAACGCGCGCGAGGTGAGCGTCACGCGCTCGGCCTGCGCGCGGAAGGTTTCGAGAATCCGCGGGTGCGCGTGACCCTGATTGACCGCCGAATACGCGGACAGCGCGTCGAGATAGCGTTTGCCCTCGACGTCTTCGACCCACACGCCATCGGCGCGCGCGATCACCACGTCGAGTGGCTGGTAGTTGTGCGCTCCGTAACGCTCTTCGAGCGCGATCAGTTCCTCGCTGCGGCTCATGCGCGCCGCTCCTCGCTCGCCGCGGCAAGGTCACGGAGGACGCGCGCGGCTTCCTCGACCGCGCGCGCGAGCGTCGAGCGAATCTTGCCGTCTTCGAGCACGAGCAGCGCGCCGATCGTGCAGCCGGCCGGGGTGGTGACGTCGTCGCGTAAGGCCGCCGGATGACGGTCGCTCTTCTCGACCATCCGGGCCGCGCCGAGCACGGTCTGGGTCACGAGTCCCATCGCAACGTCGCGTGGTAAGCCGACGCGCACGCCCGCATCGGCGAGCGCTTCGATGATGAGGTACACGTACGCCGGCCCGCTTCCCGAAAGGGCCGTCACGGCATCGAGGTGCCGCTCTTCGAGCACGATGCATTTTCCGACCGCAGCAAAAAGTCGGCGCGCCGTTTCGAGGTGCGCTTCGCCGGCGCGCGAGCCGGCCGCAAGCGCCGTCATCCCTTCGCCGACCAGACACGGCGTGTTCGACATCGCACGCACGACGGGATTCGGCTCGGCAAGCAGCGCTTCGAGCCGCCGGGTGGGGATCCCGGCGGCGACCGAAATCACGAGCGTCTCGGGCCGTAGCCCCGCATCGGCCAAGCGGCGCAGCGCCGCGGGAACCTGCGCGGGTTTGACCGCCAGCACGATCACGTCGCTATGGGCAACGCGCTCGCCGTACGCTTCGCTTGCCGCGATTCCAAGTGCATGCGCGACGGCGGCGGCCGATTCCGGCGTTCGGGTCGCGGCCCACAGTTGCTTGGGTGCGACGCCCTCGCCGAGGAGTCCGCGCAAGAGGGCAGAGCCCATCGCCCCGGCGCCGACGACCCCGAGTTGCATGCCGGCTTCGAGCGCGCGCAGCGGCGCGGCAAGCGACGGTTGCATGCTCGTGCTTTCCCCAGAAACCGTCGCCGTACCCGTCAGGGGGCGTTAAAGCGCTGCTCGGCCGCGTTCCAATCGACGACGTTCCACCAGGCGCTGACGTACTCGGGCCGGCGGTTTTGATACTTCAGGTAATACGCGTGCTCCCATACGTCGAGCCCGAGCACCGCGAAGCGGCCGGCCATCAGGGTCGAGTCCTGGTTGGCGGTCGAGCTGATCTCGAGCTTCGTACCGTCCTTGAGCAACCAGGCCCAGCCCGAACCGAAGCGGCCGGCAGCGGCCGCCGCGAACTTCTCTTTGAAGGCATCGAACGAACCGAAGGTGCCGTCGACCGCCTTTGCGAGGTTGCCGACCGGCGCGCCGCCCTTGCCCGGACCCATGATCGTCCAGAACAGCGAATGGTTGGAATCGCCGCCGGCATTGTTGCGCACCGCGGTGCGGATCGCTTCGGGGACGATGGCGCAGTCGTTCGCGAGCAACCCTTCGAGGCTCTTGCTCTGGAGGTCCGGCGCCGACTCGAGCGCCTTGTTGAGATTCGCGACGTAGGCTGCGTGGTGTTTGGTGTAGTGAATCTCCATCGTCTTGGCGTCGATGTGCGGCTCGAGCGCATCGTAGGCATACGGCAGGGGCGGCAACGTGAACGGCATGCTACATCCTCTCTTGATTGGGCGTCATTTTCGTTTTCGGGCCGATTCGCGAGACTCCCGCGGCGCTCCGGAGCGGGAGTGCGCGTACCCTTAGCCGTGCAACCCCAGCGCGACCATCATGCGATACCCGACGGCGAGCGAGCGTTCGTCGATGTCGAAGCGAGCGTTGTGATGCGGATAAGCGGTCGCTTCACCGCTCCGGGCGCCGACGACGAAGTACGCGCCCGGCCGCTGCTCCTGCATGAACGACATATCCTCGGCCCACATCACGATCTCGTGTTCGACGACGGCCTCCGGCCCCAATTCGGCGCGTCCGACCTCGCGCACCAAATCGTTCATCGCTCGGTCGTTGACGGTCGGCGGGTACGACCAGTGGTAGTCGAGCGTGCAACGGACCCGCAGCGCCTGCTCGAGCCCGCGTACGATCCGCTCGAGGCGCTGCGGCATCGCGCGCCGCACCTCGGGGTCGAAGCAGCGCACCGTCCCCTGGAGTTCCGCACGATCGGGGATCACGTTAAAGGTCGTGCCGGCGCTGAACTTGCCGACCGTGAAGACGGCCGGGTCCTTGGGCGCCACCTCGCGGCTGACGATCGTCTGGAGCATCGTGACCAGATACGAGCCCGCCACGATCGGATCGACGGCGAGCTGCGGCATCGCACCGTGGCCGCCCTGACCCTCGATCGTCAGAAAATATTCGTCGGCGCTCGCGAAGAAGGCGCCGTCGCGGACGCCGATTTTCCCGATGTCGAGCCCGCTGTAGAGATGCAGCGCGAAGGTCCGCTCGACGTGCGGGTCTTCGAGCGCCCCGTCCTCGATCATCAGCCGGTTGCCGGCCTTTCCCTCCTCGCCGGGCTGGAAGCAGAAGACGAGCGTCCCCAGCACGTCGGCGCGCCGCTCGGCGAGCGTCTGCGCGGCCGCGAGCAAGATCGCGACGTGGCCGTCGTGTCCGCAGGCGTGCATCACGCCTGCCCGTTCGGAGCGGAAGCCGTGTTCGGTCAGCTCGGCGATCGGCAATGCGTCCATATCGGCGCGCAGCAGCGTCGTCGGCCCCGGGCGACCGCCGCGCAACTCGCCCAGGACCCCGGTCCGTCCGATTCCCGTCCGGATCCGCTCGAGCCCGAGCGCCCCGAGCCGTTCGGCGACGAAGGCCGCCGTCTCGTGCTCTTCGAGCGATAGTTCGGGCCGCCGGTGCAGCAGCCGGCGGGTCTCGATCAAGTCGGCCGTCGGGATCGTATCGAGCGCGAGCATGAGCGCGGACTTCGACGGCGAAGCGCCGCGGCACTCCGCTTATCTCCCGGTTACCTTATCGGCGGCTCGCTCTTGCGAACCCGTCGTTTCCAGCTTCTCTAGGAACAGGAGAGATCGTGCACGCTTCGCCCTGGCGCTTGTTCGCGGCGTTCGTGATGCCGCTGTTTGCGCTTGCGCTCGTGGCCGCACCGCTCGTGCCGGCCGCCGCGCAATCGCAGGAGACCCAAACGTCCGGCACACTGACCGGGACCGTGAGCGACGCCGCCAAGGCACCGGTCGCCGGAGCGGCGCTCGCGCTCTCCGGGCCGGTCTCCCGTTCGGCAACTACCGGAAAAGACGGCAGCTTTTCCTTTGCCGGCCTGCCCCTCGGAACGTACCAACTCAGCGTCACCAAGGGCGGCTTCCAGTCCCTTTCGGTGAGTGGGATCGAGGTTGGCGTCTCCCCCGGTACGCCGCTCGCGCTCACGCTCGCGCAAGCCTCGCTTGCGAACCTCCGCCAGATCGGGGAAGTCAGCGTCAATCGCAAAACGGCCCTGAACACCTCGCCTGCGGCGGTCGCCTCGGTCGGGATCAACCAGTACATCCAGCAGTCTCAGGAACAGATCAACGGTCTGCTCGACCAGCTCCCCGGCGTTGAACTCAACCGCTTCTCCTCCGGGACGCCCGGCGCCAATACCGCGGTCGCGATCCGCGGCGCCGCCACTTACGAAACCCAGGACCTGATCGACGGACACCCCGTCTCGACCGGAACCGACGGCGACTACCTCACGAACTTTCTCAACGCGTTCGTCTTCCAGAGCGTCGATGTCGACAAAGGCCCGGGAGCGCTCCCCAACACGATCGCCAACGCCGTCGGCGGGACGGTGAATTTCGTGACCCCGTCGATCAGCGCGACCCCGACCGGAATGGTGCTCGCCGGCTACGATTCGTTCAACGGGTCGTTTTACGGTGTGCTCGGTTCCGATACGATCGGCAAGGTCGGCTTCCTCGTCGACGTCGCGCGCTTCGGGACGCCGGGCTATGCCTCCGACCTCACCGTGCCCTACGTGAACACCTATATCGGAAACCAAAATTACCTCAACAACCCGACCCCGAGCGTGATCTCGGGCGGAATCACCGTCGGGCAGACCTACGACAACAAGGCGCAGGTCCTCAAGCTCGACTACAACTTCTCGCCGACGACCACCCTGACGCTCGGCAACATCAGCTCCCAGACCTTCAACGACGAATCGGGGACGCTGACCAGCTACAATCCGTCGTCGATTCTGCCGTGCATCGACACCAACGACTACTCGCCCTGCGGCTCGAATCCGACCTACCCCGTGTACAACAATCCGGCATTCGCGAGTTCCCTCGGCAAGACCGTCAACGGCTTTTTCACCTACGGTCCCGAATACGAGACCAACAACGAACCGCTCTATACGGCCGATTTCCGGACGGGCCTCGGCAACGCGACCGCGCTGCTGCGCTACTACGCCGGCTCGATCTACCGCACGATCAATCAGCTCGACGTCGCGGGCCTGATCAGCACCTGCGGCGACCCGGCTTGCACGCCCGCGAATGCGACTTTCTTGACGCCCTACCTCGAGACGCAGAACGATCTGCTGCACGGCTTCGACGCCGAGATCGATGAGCCGCTCGGGCCGCACCTCGTGACCTTCGGCATCGACCGCCACACCGACGTCACGACCTCGTGCCAAGGAAATCCCTTCCAGACGGGCGGAGGCTTCGGTTCGTACAACTGCCTCAACGCGTTCGGGAACGTCAGCGATACGACGCAGCAATCGTTCACCTATAGCCTGCGCGGGCACTTCCAGCTCTCCAATCGCGCCCACCTCGACCTCGGCAACTACCTCAGCGACGCCACCTTCATCGGCACGCGCTACGATCCGCGCATGGGATTCACGTACCGCCTCGGCTCGAACGCAATTCTGCGCGCCTCGTACGGCAGCACCTACGTCCTGCCGTACGCGGGAACGGTCACGCAAGAGCCCTACGTGTATCAGAAGACCTTCCATCCGGCGAGCGCCGCGCTACTGCCGGAGACCTCGGCCGGCTACGACCTCGGCGCCGATTACGGGATCGGGCGCTTCGGGAAGATCTCGCTCGACGCGTTCGAGACGCACGTCTTCAACCGTTTCACGACCGCGACGAACCCGGTGACCGGCGAGTTCAACGGAACGCCGTACACGATGCAATCGCAGACCTTCAACGTCTCGAACGCGCGCGAAGCGGGGCTCGAACTCTCGGTGTACGAGTCGCCGCCGGTCGGGCTCGGTTTCGACGGATTCGTCGATCTCGACCGCAGCTACGCCTACCACATCCCGCCCTCGGCCGCCGGCAACTCGAACGGTCCATATCAGTACATCGCCGATGGCGTGCAACTTTCGGGCTACCCGTTCTCGAAGGAGCGCGCCGAGGTGTTCTTCACGACCCGCAACCGACAACTGATCCGCTTCGGCGCGAGTTCGTTCGGACAGTGGAACTCGTATAACGAACCGGGCTTCACGGTCTTCGACGCTTCGCTCTCGACCCCGATCGATTACGGGATGCGCTTCCAAGTCGGAATGAGCAACATCTTCAACCACGACGACGGGCGCGCGTTCCCAATTTTCGGCTTCGGGTACGCCCCCGAGCAGCAGGGCGGCGGCTTCTACCCCAACAGCCTGTTCTTCTTTCAGCCGCGCACCTTTACGGTCACCCTCTCCCGTGCCTTCGGCCCGTAATCCGCCCCATTTTTCGCATGACGCAAGGAAAACCGAGCCTCGGCCGCCGATAGGGGCCCCGGGGAGGGACGGATGGCGACCACGATCTCGGCGCCGGCGCTGGAGCGCTACGGCCTCAGCGACGACGACCTCCGCTCGATGCTGCGGGGGATGCACCTCCAACGGATGCTCGACAACCGCGGCTTCCAGCTCAACCGCCAGGGCAAGATTCCGTTCGCAACCGGTAGCGAGGGACACGAGGCGGTCCATGCGGGCGCCTCGCTCGCCCTTGCGCGCGGCCGCGACGTGCTGGTCCCGTACTACCGCGATATCGGCCTGTGCCTGGGGATCGGGCTCGAGCCGCTCGACGTGCTGCTTTCGATGTTCGCTCGCGGCGCCGACCGCTCCGGCGGCCGTCAGTTCCCCAACCACTTTACGAATCATGCGATCGGGCTGCTCTCGATCAGCTCGATCATCGCCGCGCACTGCACGCACGCGGTCGGCGTAGCGTACGCGATCCGCTTTCGCAAACAAACCGGCCGCGCCGTCTTGTGCAGTTTCGGCGACGGCGCGACCAGCGAAGGCGAGTGGCACGAGGCCGTCAACTTCGCCGCGGTGCAGAATCTGCCGATCGTCTTTCTGTGCGAGAACAACGAGTGGGCGATCTCGACTCCGCGCTCGCACCAGATGGCGGTCGAGCGGATCGTCGATAAGGCCGAGGGCTACGGTATCCCCGGCGTTGCCGTCGACGGGGTCGATCCGCTGGCCGTCTATGCGGTGGTGCGCGAGGCACTCGAGCGCGCGCGCAGCGGTGGCGGCCCGACCCTGATCGAGGCGAGCTGCTACCGCTTCCTCTCGCACACCACCGACGACGACGACCGCACCTATCGCACCCGCGAGGAGGTCGAGCGGCACCGCTCCCAGGACCCGCTCCCACGCTTCGAGCACCTGCTGGTCGAGCACGGGATCATGTCGCACAAAGAGATCGACGCGCTGCGCCGGGAACTCGTCCAAGAAGTCAACGCCCTCACCGACGAAGCGGAAGCGATGGCGCTCCCGCAGGCAAGCGAACTGTACCGCAACGTCTACGAAGGGACCCACGAACCGTGGCTGTAGCCGCCGAGAGCGCGACCGCAACCGTCATGAACAATGTCGAGGCGGTCCGTACGACCTTGCACGATGCGCTGGCGAACGATCCGCGGACGCTGATCCTGGGCGAAGACGTCGGCGCGCGGGGCAACGTCTTCCTGATCACCAAGGGCTTTCTCGAAGAGTTCGGTCCCGAGCGGATCATCGATACGCCGCTCGCCGAGGCCTCGATCGTGGGAGTCGCGATCGGGATGGCGATGGAGGGCCTCCGCCCGATCGCCGAGATCCAGTTCGCCGACTTCATCTATCCGGCGTTCAATCAGATCGTGGGCGAAGCAGCCAAGACGCGCTATCGCTCGAACGGCGACTACACCTGTCCGCTCGTGATCCGCACCCCGTACGGCGGCGGCGTGCGCGGCGCGCTCTCGCACTCGGTCTCGGTCGAAGCGCTGTTCTACCACGTACCCG
>JBOHTX010000079.1:0-8113 GCA_050733855.1 Vulcanimicrobiaceae bacterium | reverse complement strand
GACCAAAGCCTTCCGCGCGCGAAGGGACGAGCACGACCTCGGCACGCCGGTAGAGCGTTCGCAAGAGGGCATCGCTTGCGCTGACCTCGCTGCACCGCACGCGCAGGCGGCGCGCGAGCGCGCGCTCGTTCCTCGCGAGCGTCCCGACCACGATCAGCGGTTCGCCGCTGTGGAGCGCGCGGGCGCAGGACTCGAGTGCGAGCGCGACGTTTTTGCGCGGCTCGCCCGCACCGACCACGAGCGCGAAGCGCGTGTGCGCGAGTGCCTGCGGTAGGGCCTCATCGAGCGCGGGAAAGAAGAAGCGGTCGGGTTCGGGCCGCACGACCGCGATGCGCTCGGGAGCGATGCCGAGCGTCCGCGCGAGCTCGCCCGCCGCCCAGTGCGAGTCCGCGACGATCCGGTCCGCGTTGCGTGCCGCGCGTCGGATCGGTTGCTGCTCGCGCGCGCGCGCCACGAGGCCGCGAGCCGGCTCGCTGAAGGCGAAGGCGTCGTGAATCGTGACGACGCTCGGCATCCGCGCGCGCCGGCGCATGCCGTTGAACGGAAACCAAACGACGTCGTAGGCGCCGCGCCGTTCCACGCGCCCCAGCGGTTCGATCGGAAGATTCGGGAATTCGGCACGCAAGGCGCGAGCTGCCGCGCCGTCCGCCAAGAGCGTCACGGTGAAGCGCGGGTCGGCCTGCACGGCCGCGAGCACGCCGCGCGCGATCCGGCCCATGCCGCGCCGGTCCCGAGCGAGATTCGCGGCGTCGACGGCCAGCCGGAGCGACTGCCCCCCGACCTTAGGTTGCGTGGAAAGCGAAGACCGCAACGACGGCGACCGCATTGAAGATGGCGTGGGTGCACACGTTGGCCCAATAGCAGCGCGTGGCCGCGTAGACGTAGGCCAGCACGATGCCGGCCACGGCCAACGGAACCGATATCGTCAGGAATTGGTTCGGTCCGGCAGCATGCGCCAGCCCGAACACGATCCCGCTGCCGAGCGCCGCAACCGCGACCGATGCATAGCGCGAGATCGCGTTGAAGAGAAAGACGCGAAAGGCGAGTTCCTCGACGAGCGGCGCCAAGACGACGGCCACCAGTGCGAAGAGCGCTCGCTGCCCGGGCGAGTGCATGGCTCGCAGGATCGCGATCGCCGTCTCGGTCGCGTGCTGGTGCGTCAGCGATTCGAGCGCGCTCGTCAGCAGATCGACGACCAGCACCATGACGAGCGCGCCGAGTAGCCCGATGCCGAGCTCGCGCGCGCTCGGCATCCGAAAGCCGAGCTCGGCGAAGGTTCGGTGCCCCAGTGCGCGGACCACGAAGAGCAGGTAGATTCCAAGCGGCGGGTAGGTCACCAGTTGCGCGAGCAAGAGTTGCTCGGGCGGAACGTGCGCCGAATCGGCGGGAGCGATTCCGCCGGCGGCGCTGATGGTGGCGAAATAGACCACGGCCGGGGCCACCGCAACGATCAAGCCGGCGAAGGCGGCGAGGATCGTGAGCGGGAGATTCCAGGCCTCAGGCGGCCAGGCGATCCGAGAGAGCTGCGAACCCGTCGAGGCCCAACTGTTCCGCACGAATCTCCGTATCGAGAAAGAGCGCAGCAAGGATCGCTTGCGTGCGCGCGCGCTCGATTCCGAGTGCGAGCGCGAGGCTATTTGCGAGCGTCTTGCGGCGGTACGCGAAGCCGGCGCGCACGACCTGCAGAAAGAACGGCTCGTCGGCGACCGCAACCGCCGGCGTAGCGCGGCGCTCGAGCACCACGACGGCGCTTGCGACGCGCGGGCGCGGATGGAAGGCGCTCGCTCCCAAGACGAGCGCCCGGCGTGCCCGCGCACGGTAGGCGACCAGCAGCGAGAGGCTCCCGAAGCTCGGGCTGCCGGGGACGGCGATCAGGCGCTCCGCCACATCGCGCTGGACCGTTGCGACGACCCGCTGCGGGCCGCGCGGATCGTCGAGCCAGCGGCCGAGCAACGGCGTTGCGACGTTGTACGGCAGGTTCCCGGCGGCCGTCCAGGGCTCGTCGCCGAGCGCCGCGCGGTAGTCGAACGTCAGGGCGTCGGCGCATACGAACTCGGCGGCGCGCAGGTCCTCGCGCTCGCGCAAGAGCGCGCAGAGTTCCGGATCGACTTCGAGTGCGAGCAGGCGTGCCCCGCGCGCGAGCAGGGCGCTCGTCAGCGCGCCGGTCCCGGCGCCGATTTCAACCACGCGTTCGCTTGCGCGTGCGACGGCGAGTTCCGCGATCCGTTCGAGTGCGCGGCGATCGATCAGGAAGTGTTGTCCGAGGCGCTTCTTCGGGCGCAGCCCGCGCGCCGCGAGCTGCCGCCGCGGATGTTCCGGCGACGGCGGCCGCTCAGGGAAGGACGTAGACGGTGACGGCGCGCCGGCCGAAGGCGAGCGCTTGCGCTTGCGAGGAGTATCCGAGGTCGATGCGGTTACCGACGATCGCGCCGCCGGTGTCGCCTGCGATCGCGCGCCCGTAGCCGGAAATGTAGAGCCGGCTGCCGAGCGGGATGACCCGCGGATCGACGGCTACGATGCCGGGACCGGCCGGACGTCCGCTCGCGGTGATCCCGCTGCAGCCGCCGCACGTACCGGTGTACGCCGTCGCGACCACGTGCAGTGCTACGCCGGCGAGGTGCAAGGTGCTCTTGAAGCCGCGGTGCGCGATCCGCGCGAGCCGTCCATAGACCGCGCTGCCGTAGGCCAGCACGCGCTCGCGAGGCGCTCGGAGTATTCGGCTTGCAAGCAGTCTGCGCGCGGCCGGCTTGCCGTCGATGCGAACGACCCGATAGAGGCGCTCGCGCAGGCCGCTCCTTCCGGGGAACACGGTGCGGGTCGCATTCGGCGCGAGCGTCGAATCGAGATATCCGCGGGTCAGCGGCGCGATCGGTTTGCGCACCGCGACCACACTCCGAGCGATGCGCTCGACGTGCACGCGCTCACCGGAACCCAAGCGCATCTCGAGCGCGGGAATCACGCGATCGCCGTGCGTCGGCCGGATACCGCGCTCGCGCAAAAGCTCCGCGACGGTCGATGCAAAGGTCGTTAAAGAAATCGTGTGGCCGCGCACGTCGAGCGTGATTTCGTGCGCGCGCTCGAGACGAATGTGCATCCCCGGGACGAGCCGCGCATCCGGGCTCGGTGCGAGCCGGTCGTCGGGTCCGAGCGCAATCCCCGACTGCGCGAGAAAGGCGCCGACCGTCGGAGCGTCCGTCGCGTACCGATGGAGAACTCCTCCTGCGCTCAGCGTGACCGGAACCGTCGAATCCGTTCCCGCGGCGGCTTGCGCCGAGAACGCGACGCGCGTGGCCGCCGCCAGCAGCGCCACACCTAACGCACAGGCGGCGAAGCGGCTGGTGAGACGGTCAAGTTCGTCGCTCAACGCGGCTCCTTTTCGGGAAAACGCATCGGCAGCGGCTGCGTCGGTTCGACGAGGCGTCTCGCTGCGCGCGCAGGCGGGAGAAGTGGCGGCTGGCCGCACGAGGGCGTGCGGTTCGTCGCCCCGCTCCTCGCTGGGAGGAGCACCACGGGGCCGAGCGATGGGTCGCTCGAGTGGGGCCGCGCCACGATAGCACAGGGGCGTCGGCCCCGTCAAACGACCGAGGTCGCAGGCAGCGCTCGCGGCGAACGATTCGCACGTGGTCGTGCCGCGCGTCGGGCTGTTCAGCGAATGTTATCGTCCGATTCAAAACGGAATCGTGGCGTCGGTCGACGCCCTGGCCGGTGCCTTGCGCGCGCGGGGCTGGCAGGTCGCGATCGTCACGCCCGAGATGCCCGGTTATCGCGACGAGGACGACGACGTGGTGCGCATCCCCTCGCTTCCGCTGCCGCTGCGCACCTCGTATCGTTTGACGCTGCCGCTGATCGCGGGCGAGCACAACGTGCGCGCACTTTCCGCGCTTTCGCTGATCCATACGCATTCGCCGTTCGTCACCGGCTGGTTGGGCGCACGCCTCGCGCGCGCGCGGGGCGTGCCGCTCGTCTTCACCTATCACACTCAACTCGAGGCGTACGCGCATTACGTTCCGTTCGAAGCGCACGCAACGCGCGGCATCACGACCCGGTTGACGCGCGCCTACGCCAACGCGGCCGATGCGGTGGTGGTGCCGACCGATGCAATGGAGCGCCGTTTGCGCGCGCTCGGCGTGGCGGCGCGGATCGAGATCGTCCCAAGCGGAATCGACGTCGCCACCTTCGCCGCCGGCCTGCGCCGCTCCGACGTCCGGGCCCGCTTGGGGGCCGGCGAGGGCGATTTTCTGATCCTTTGCGTGGCGCGCTTGGGACGCGAGAAGAACCTGGCGCTGGCGCTGGCCGCGCTCGCGCGGATGCGCACGCCCCGGGTCCGGCTCGCGATCGTCGGCGAGGGCGCGCACCACGAGGCGCTCGCGCGCGAGGCTGCGCGCCTGGGGATCGGCGAGCGAGTCCGCTTCGCCGGTGAGTTGGCCCGCACAGCGCTGCCCGACGTCTACGCCTCGAGCGATGCCTTCGTGTTTCCGTCGCAGAGCGAGACGCAGGGCCTGGTGCTGGTCGAGGCCTTGGCCGCCGGCGTCCCGGTCGTCGCCGTCGATACCCCGCAGACGCGTGAGGTCCTCGGCCGTGCCGGTGCGGTCGCGCCGGCGGACCCCGGGGCGCTCGCGCTCGCGCTCGATCGAGCCCTGGCGGCGCCCCGCGCGGAGGGGGCGGCCCGCGAGGTCGCGCGGCAATTCGATGCCGCGCGCCTGGTCGCACGGATCGTCGCGCTCTACGGCGAGCTTGGCGTGGGAGACCCCGAACCGGCTCGCACGGCGGCGCTGACCTCTTGACTACGAACATACGTTCGCTTATGATCGGGTACGAGGGAGACGATGCAGAACGAACGCGCAAGTCGAGGAACAGCCGTGACGGTCGGATACGCCGGGCGTGGCGACGGACGTGGGCTCGCTTTCGCGATGCTCGGGGACGCCGCTGAGGCTCGCGGGCGGCTGCTCCGCGTCGAGTTCGCGTGCCGCGCTCTCCCGGCGCTGCAGGGTCGCGATATTGCCTATGCGGCGCTGGCGGCGGTCGTCGATGCGCTGCTCGCGCGCGGGATGCGGCGGGCCGAATTGTGCGTTGCCGATGCACGCCTGGTGCGCGATGTTGCCGAACGCGCTGCGCTCCCGGCCGCCTTGCATCTCCCGTACGTCGTGCTCGGATGCCGCCTGAACCGGCTGCGCGAGGTGCGGCTCGCCGCGAGCGATGCGCCGCTCGCGCACGAACTGACGGCGCGCGCGCGCGCGGAACTGGAGCTGACGGCGGCAGCCTGAAGCTGCGCCGCTTACGGCGTGGCGAACTGCCGAGCGATACGATCGCGCTCGCGCATGCCTTGCTCGGCGCGATCGTCGTCTCCGATGGTGCACAAGGACGCACGGCGGCGCGGATCGTCGAGAGCGAAGCGTATCTTCCGGGCGATCCGAGTTCGCATGCCTTCCGCGGAATGAGCGCACGCAACGCCTCGATGTTCGGCCGACGCGGATGCGCGTACGTGTACTTTATCTACGGTTCGTCGTTCTGTCTCAATGTCGCAAGCGAGCGGACCGGAGTCGGAGCCGCGGTCTTGCTGCGCGCAGGCGAACCGCTGCTCGGCCTGGAGCTGATGCGCGCCCGGCGCGGTCCCGGCGTCTCGGAGCGCGACCTGTGTCGCGGGCCGGGTCGCTTGTGCACCGCGCTCGGCATCGACCGCCGTGCCGACGGCCTCGATCTCGTGCGGGCCGGACCGCTCTGGCTCGCGGCGGCTGCGCGCCCGCCCGCGGCATTCGGCACCAGTCCGCGGATCGGACTCTCGGAAAACGGGGCGGCACAGTGGCCGTTGCGGTTTTTCGAAATCGGCAGTCCCTTTGTCAGCGGCCCGCGTGCGCGCATGCCTTCGGGGGGCGCCGCGCGAACCTGAGCGCGCGGTGCGTTTGCAAAGATATCTCGCCCAAGCCGGGATCGCTTCGCGGCGTGCGGCGGAGGAATTGATCCTCGCGGGCCGCGTGCGCGTCGACGGCGAGCCCGTTCGCGTGCTCGGCACGCAGGTCGCACCGGGGGCTCGGGTCGAGTTCGAAGGCCGCGTGGTCGTGCCGCCAATGGCTTGGCGCTACCTCCTCCTCCACAAACCGTTCGGCGTCGTGACCACCATGCGCGATCCGGCCGGCCGCCCGACGGTGGCTGGGCTCATTCCGGCCGGCGCCGGGCGGGTGGTCCCCGTCGGGCGACTCGATTACGACACCGCGGGACTGCTGCTGTTGACCGACGACGGCGAACTCGCGCACCGGCTCTCGCACCCGCGCTACGGCGTCGAGAAGAGCTATCGCGCGGTCGTGCGCGGGCGCCTCGCAGCGGAAGCGGTCGCGGCGCTGCTCGCCGGGATCCCGCTCGCCGACGGTCCGGCCCACCCGGCCAAGGTCCGGGTCGTCCGTTGCGGGGCGCAACACTCGGAACTCGACCTGACGATTCACGAGGGCCGCAACCGCCAGGTCCGCCGCATGCTCGAGTCCGCGGGGCACCCGGTGCTCTCTCTCGTCCGTTTGCGGTTCGGTCCGCTCTCGCTCGGCGCCCTGGAAGCGGGCGCCCACCGTCCGGCGACGGCGGCCGAAATCGCCGCGCTGCGGCAGGCGGCCGGGCTTTCGTGATGGCCGTGCGCGGGATTCGCGGCGCGACGACGGTCGCACGCGACGATGCCGAAGCGATCCTCGAAGCGACCGGGGAACTGGTGCGCGAGATCGTCGCCGCCAACGAGGTTCGGCCCGAGGACGTCGCTTCGGCGCTGTTCACGGTCACGCCGGACTTGCGGGCCGAGTTCCCTGCCGCCGCCGCGCGCCGCATGGGCTGGACGATGGTCCCCCTCCTGAACTTCACCGAGATCGGCGTCCCCGGCCGGCTCGAGCGCTGCATCAGGGTCCTCGTTCACGTCAACACCGAGCGCAGCCAAAGCGAGATGGTCCACGTTTACTTGCGGGAGGCCGTCAGCTTGCGGCCCGACCTCGCCCGACGGAGTACGACACCTCAATGATCATCGTGATGCGCCCCGGCGCGACCGAACCCGAACTCGACGGCGTCACCGAGCTGATCGCGCAGCTGCGGCTGCAGGCGCACGTCTCGCGCGGCTCCGAGCGCACGATCGTCGGCGTGATCGGCGCACCGGCCGATAAGGAGACGCTGCTCGCGCAGTTCGCGCAGCTCGACGGCGTCGAATCGGTCGTCCCGATTTCGCGCAGTTACAAGCTCGTGAGTCGCGAGGCGCGAGCGGAGCGCACGATCGTGCGGGCCGGCGCGCGGGTCGCCTTCGGCGGCGAGACGCTGGTGGTGTGCGCGGGTCCCTGCAGCGTCGAATCGCACGAGCAACTCGAGACGACCGCGCGCGCGGTCGCGCACGCGGGTGCCAACGTGCTGCGCGGCGGCGCCTTCAAGCCGCGCACCTCGCCGTATGCCTTTCAGGGGCTGGGCGAGGAGGGCTTGCGCTACTTGCGGGAAGCCGCCGACCGCAACGCGCTCGCGGTCGTGACCGAGGTGCTCGATCCGCGCGACGTCGAGCTGGTGGCGCGCTACGCCGACATCTTGCAGATCGGCACACGCAACATGCAGAACTTCCCGCTGCTGCGCGAGGTCGGCGGCGCACGCCGCCCGGTGCTGCTCAAACGTGGGCTCGCGGCGACCCTCGAAGAGTGGCTGATGGCCGCCGAGTACGTCTATGCCGCCGGGAATCACGACGTCGTGCTGTGCGAACGCGGGATCCGCAGCTTCGATCCGGGGACGCGCAATCTGCTCGACCTCGCCGCGGTTCCCGCGGTCCAAGCGCTGACCCACTTGCCGATCATCGTCGATCCCTCGCACGGCACGGGCGTGCGGGCGCTGGTCGCGCCGATGAGCTTGGCGGCGGTCGCCGCCGGCGCCGACGGTCTGATCGTCGAGGTCCATCCCAACCCGGCGGCCGCCTATTCCGACGGTCCGCAGTCGCTGACGCTGGCGAGCTTCGCCGAGCTGATGGAACGGCTCGCCCCGCTCGCTGCCGCGGTCGGGCGGAGCCTCCCGGCTCGGGCGCTTGCCGCCTGAATCGGCGCCCGAGGCGGCCTTCCCGCTGCCGGTTGCGGTCGTCGGGACCGGCTTGCTCGGCGCCTCGCTCGGGCTCGCACTG
>JBOHTX010000078.1:0-8174 GCA_050733855.1 Vulcanimicrobiaceae bacterium | reverse complement strand
CGCTGAGGCGACGAGCAGCGAGCGGCGATTCATGCGATGCGTTCTCCCGTGCGTGTAGCGTCGTAAGAGTGGAGGGCTTCGAGGTCGCGCCGAAAAGCGGTGGTACGTAAGGCGTCGAGGAGCGCCCGCACCTCCGGCGTCGCAGCCGACCGGCGCGGAATGAACAGAGTGCAGCGCTCCTCGCGCAATGGCAGGAACTCCAAGGAGAACAGTCGCGCGCTGCTCGCGGTCCCGATCGCCGCGTCGGCGAAGCCTTGTGCGATCGCGCGACCGGCATCGAGCTGTCCACGCAGCTCACGTTCGTATCCGATCACGCGCTGCGGATCCAACTTAGCGCCGCGGAGCTTTTCATCCAAGAGACGTCGCGCGCCCGAGCCCCTCGGCCGATTTGCGAGCCGCGCCTTGGAGCGCCCAAGGTCGGCTGCCCCACCGAGCCCGAGCGGGTTGCCTGCCGCAAGGAGCCAGCCTTCTTCCGTGGTCGCGAGCTCGAAGCGCAGGCAGCGGTGCGTGCGCTTCGCTTGCTGCGGTGTGAGCTCGCCGTGAACGACCGCGGCGTGGATCGTGCCGCCGGCGAGCGCGTCGAGCGCTGCGCCGTTCGTCATCTGCAGCCACAGGACGCGGACGGCGCGCGACCGCGTCATCGCGTGCCGAGCAAGCAGACCGACGGCGAGGTCGCATCCGGCGAGGAACAGCGTGGGCAGCAACGACTCGGCCGGCTCGATTGCCAAGTGGTCCTCGACGAGCGCGTGCGACACCGTACGCCCCGCGATCGTCGCCGTCGCGATGCGCTGGGGCTGCGGCGCCGCCCGTTCCTCGCCGAAGAGCTCCTCGACCGTCGTCCCGAGCGAACGCGCCAGCGCCAGCGCGATCCCGACGCTGGGCTGCATGTTGCCGTTCTCGATCGCGCCGACGGCCTGGCGCGTGATGCCGGCGCTGCGCGAAAGCGCGCGCTGCGAGAGCCCCCGGCCAAGCCGCAGGGTTCGAAGGCGGGAGGCAACGATCCTTGCCATAGGCAATATCCCTTGCTCCAAGCGACCGGCGTGCTCCTGCGCCCGCTACGGCTCCGGAGTGAAACCGTGCGGCTGCGGGCTCGGTCTACGGGCCCATGCAGCTACTTTGTGTACGCTTATTAACCGCGTTTCTGATGTGTGCGCTCGGAATGACCGTCGCCCAGACGAGCGCCGGCGCTCAGGTGCTGGCCCCGGAGCCGCAGCCGACGCCCAAGCCCGATCCCAAGCCGCTCAGCCTCAGCGGTGAGATTCGCGCCTACAGTTTCCAGCGCGGCAACGCGAACGAAGAGGAGAATCGAAATTCCACGAACTTCTCGGCGCTGATCCACGCCGGCTACCGGTTCGCGGATACCGGCCTCTCGCTGGGAGCAACGTATGTCGGGGCCGATGCGTTCGGCCTCAACGGAGTGAATCCGCAATTCATCGAGCAGAACGACAACACGCTCCCCGGCGCGACGCTCTCGGCGTTTGCCGAGACGTACCTGAAGTATGCGAGGAAGCACCTCACCGCGGTCGTCGGCAACCAGTTCTACAACGAGAAGTGGATGCCGTCGTCCGATTCGCGGCTTAAGCCCGCTGCCTATCAGGCAATTTTGGCGTCGTACGAAGTCGTTCCGCATCTGACGGTTTCGGTGGTGCGCGAGATACGCTGGGAGAACCGTACGTCGTCCGCGGTCACACGCAATACGCTGTTGACGAGCAACGTCTAGCCCCGAAGGCGGGAGGCACCGATCCTTGCCATAGGTAATGATCCTTGCTCCCCAGCCCCCGCGGCCGGCGTGCTCCTGCGTCGCCCGCTACCCGGAGGACAGCGATGGAATTGAGCGCTCGCAACCAACTGAAGGGCCGCGTGACCGGGTTCAAGCTCGGCACGATCATGGCGGAGGTCGAGGTGACGGTCGAGCCGGCGGAGGTTACGGCGACGATCACGCGGGCCTCCGTCGAGCGACTCGGCTTGAAAGCCGGCGACGCGGTCACCGTCGTCATCAAATCGACCGAAGTGATGATCGGAAAAGGCTAACGGCGTCGCGCACTCCCTGCGGCGCACGAGGCGAGCCGGCCCCGTTGTCAAAAGCGGCACGGTGACACATTTGAGGACTCGGGAAAAGCGCGGCGGGGCGTGAAGCGATACGAAGCCGATGTGGCGGTCGTCGGCGCGGGCCTTGCGGGACTCGTGGCAGCGCTCGAGGTCGTTGCTGCCGGGAAGCGCGTGGTGGTCGTCGATCAGGAGTCGGAAGCGAACCTCGGCGGGCAGGCGTTCTGGTCGTTCGGCGGGCTCTTCTTCGTCGACAGTCCCGAGCAGCGGCGTCTCGGCATTCGCGATTCGTTCGAACTGGCTCGCGAAGATTGGCTTGGGACGGCCGCCTTCGATCGGCCCGAGGATTATTGGCCGGGCGCGTGGGCCGACGCGTACCTCGCGTTCGCGGCGGGCGAGAAGCGCGCGTGGTTGCACGAGCGCGGGCTGCGCTGGTTTCCGGTCGTGGGCTGGGCCGAGCGCGGCGGCTACGGCGCGGTCGGCCACGGCAACTCGGTTCCGCGCTTCCACATCACCTGGGGCACGGGGCCAGGCGTCGTCGAGCCGTTTGTGCGGCTCGCGCGCGAGGCCCAAGCGCGCGGCCTGCTCGCCTTTGCGTTCCGCCATCGCGTCGACGAGATTGCGAAATCCGGCGGCGCGGTCGACGGTCTGCGCGGCGCGATCCTCGAGCCGAGCGCTGCCGCGCGCGGCGTGCCGAGCACGCGCACCGTCGCCGACGAGTTCGCCGTCCGCGCACAAGCGGTGATCGTCGCGTCGGGCGGGATCGGCGGCAACCTCGATCTGGTGCGTGCCAACTGGCCCGCGCGTCTCGGGGAAGCACCGCGCTTCATGGTGCAGGGCGTCCCCGATTACGTCGACGGCCGCATGCTCGCGATCGCCGAAGCCGCGGGCGGCCGGCTCATCAACCGCGACCGCATGTGGCACTACACCGAAGGGCTGCGTAACTGGCGGCCGATCTGGAGCGGACACGGCATCCGCATCCTGCCCGGCCCCTCGTCGCTGTGGCTCGATCCCTGCGGCCGCCGCTTACCGCCGCCGCTCTATCCCGGCTTCGATACGCTCGGCACGCTCGCGCACATCGCGACCTCGGGGTACGAGCACACCTGGTTCCTCTTGAATCAAACGATCCTCAAACGCGAGTTCGCGCTCTCGGGCTCCGAACAGAATCCGGACCTCACCAACAAAGATTGGCCACTCGTCCTTCGGCGCGCGTTCGGAAAGCGCGCAACGGAACCCGTCGAGGCGTTCAAAGCGCACGGTGCCGATTTCGCCGTCGGCGGCGATCTGCGCGCGCTCGTCGCTGCCATGAACGCGCTGACCGCCCAGGCGACCCTCGATTTCGAGATCGTGCGGCGCGAGGTCGTGGCGCGCGATCGCGAGTTGGACAACCGCTACGGCAAGGACCTGCAGCTTGCCGCGATTCGTCAAGCGCGAAACTATCTGGGCGATCGGCTGATCCGCACCGCCAAGCCGCATCGCATCCTCGATTCAACGTTTGGTCCGCTGATCGGCGTCAAACTCAACGTGCTCACGCGCAAGACGCTCGGCGGCCTCGAGACCGATCTGGCCGGACGCGTCCTCGCAAGCGACGGTGCCGTCGTGCCGGGGCTCCATGCCGCCGGCGAAGCGGCCGGTTTCGGCGGCGGCGGGATGCACGGCTACCGCGCGCTCGAAGGCACCTTCCTCGGCGGCTGCATCTTCTCGGGCCGCAGTGCCGGCAGAGCCGCCGCGCAGGCGGCCGGATGACTTGCGCGGCGCCGGCGCCGGCGGGTGAGAGCCGGCAAGACGGAAATAGGGACTTGCGGTATTTACGTTTCGTCGTGTAAACTGAGATATAGGATGGGTCGATTCGTCGAGCGGGAGTGGCGGTCGAAGTCCTTCCGCGAGGGCCTCTCGCGCCGCCAGAGCCGTTCCGGTTGGTACCGGGCGTACGTTCCGGACGCCCTTGCCGATCGGCGGATAACCTTTGAGGCGGCGGTTGCGGCGGACGTGGCGGACGCCGAGCGCAGCATCGCGCGGCTCGATATCGAGGCGCGGGCGCTTGCAAATACCGAGGCGCTCGCGCGGCTCTTGCTCAGAGCAGAATCCGTCGCCTCGTCGAAGATCGAGGGCTTGACCGTTTCGCCGCAACGATTGTTGAAAGCGGACATCGCGCGCGCAGAAGGAGAGCCGAGCAACGACGCGACGGCATTCGAAGTCCTCGCAAACGTCGACGCGATGGCGTATGCGATCGACGGCACGGGGGCGGAAATCGGAATTGAGCGTATCCTAGAGTTTCACCGCCGGCTGTTGGCACCGACGCGCATCGCCATGAGCGGCGGACAGATTCGTACGGAGCAGAACTGGATCGGCGGGACGTCGTACAACCCGTTCGGCGCAGCGTTCGTTCCGCCGCCGCCCGACGAGGTCCCGGGTCTGCTCGACGACCTGTGCGCCTTCTGTAGCGGCGACGAGTTGTCGGCGGTGGCCCAGGCCGCGATCGCGCACGCGCAGTTCGAGACGATCCATCCCTTCGCGGATGGCAACGGGCGCACGGGTCGCGCCTTCGTCCAGATGATCTTTCGGCGGCGCGGGCTCGTGACGCGAACCTTGCCGCCCGTCTCCTTGGTCCTTGCGACGCGAGCTGAAGACTACGTCGCCGCGCTGCAAGCAACGCGCTTCGAAGGTCCGCCGGAGTCCCTCGATGCGATGAAATCCGCAAACGACTGGGTGGGACTTTTCGCTACGGCATGCACGCAGGCCGTAAGCGATGCGGAATCGTTCGAGCAGCGAGTCGAGGCGCTGCGCCTGGAATGGCGTGCGCGCCTCGGATCGCTGCGTTCGGATGCGTCCGCCCTGACACTGCTGGAGCGTCTCGCCACGACGCCGATGGTGACGGCGCGGAGCGTCGAGGGCGCGCTCGGCGTCTCGTTTAACGCTGCGAATCGTGCGATCGATACGCTGGTCTCGGCGGGGATACTCACAACGACCCGTGTCGGTCGCCGGAATCGCGCGTTCGCGGCCTACGAACTCGTGGATGCGTTCACCGATCTCGAGCGTCGAATGGCGAGCGTCGAACGCGACACCAGGCTCTCGAAGCCGCGGCGCGCGGTTCCGTTACCGCCGGCCCCCCGGGCGAAGTAGCCGGTCCCTGACGTCGGCGTCGGCGGGTCTGGGCGCGGGCAGATCGAATTGCTTGCTCGGAGGGTTGTAATGTCCGTCCAACTCCATCATACCGCGACCAAGCACCGTCGCTTCGTGCTCACGCCCTGGGCAGCGCAGGCCGACTACGACGCGCCGACGATCGTGCGCGCGCAGGGCGTGCGCTTGTTCGACGACGAGGGGCGCGCGTACATCGACCTTTCGTCGGGGTTGATCGCGGTCAATCTCGGGCACGGACACCCGCGCGTCACGGCGGCGATCCGCGAGCAGCTCGAACGGGTCGCCTACATCTCGCCGGCGCTTTTTTCCGACGTGCGCGCGGAACTCGGCGAGGCGCTGATCGGGCTTGCGCCGTGGGCGGAAGGCGGGCGAGTCTTCTTCACGAGCGGCGGCGCCGATGCGACCGAAGATGCGGTCAAAATCGCGCGCGCGGCGACCGGCCGCACCAAGGCGCTGGCCGCCTACCGCTCGTTCCACGGCTCGAGCGCCGGCTCATCGACGCTCACCGGCGAGAACCGCCGCTGGGGGAACGAGCCCGGCGCCCCCGGCGCAATCCACTTCTTCGCGCCCTTTCCGTATCGCAGCCCGTTCGATACGCGTGATCCGCAGGTCGAGACGGCGCGAGCGCTCGCACACCTCGGCGAGGTGATCGCCTACGAGAATCCGGCGAGCATCGCGGCGCTGATCATCGAGCCGGTGGTCGGCTCGAACGGCGCGATCGTCTATCCGGAAGGCTACCTCGCGGGGATTCGCGAGCTGTGCACGCGGCACGGCGTTGCCCTCATCTTCGACGAGGTGATGACCGGCTTCGGGCGGACGGGCGCGGCCTTCGGCGGCGCACGGTTCGGCGTCGAACCCGACCTGATCGCGTTTGCCAAGGGCGTCACCTCGGCTTACATTCCGCTCGGCGGGGTGATGGTCCGCGAATCGCTTGCGCACACGTTCGACGCGCGTCCGCTGCTCGCCGGGCACACGTATTCCGGCCATCCAATCGCGATGGCGGCGGGTCTCGGGGCACTCGCAGCGTACCGCGACGAAGGGATCTTCGAACGCGCGCGTTCGCTCGAACCGCGCCTGCGGGCCGGGCTCGAGGGGCTCGCCGCGCGGCATCCCGTCGTCGGCGAGGTGCGCGGAGCCGGGCTCTTCTTCGCGCTCGAGTTCGTGCGCGACCGCGGGACCCGCGAACCGCTCGTCCCGTGGCAGGGCGCGGGCATCGGCCCGGTCGCGACCTTCTACGCGGCGTTGCGCAAACGCGGCGCGATCGCGTTCGGCCGCTACAACGTCGCACTCGTGGCGCCGCCGCTGACGATCGACGAAGGCGAACTCGACGAGGCGCTCGTCGCTCTCGACGGCGCACTGGGCGAATTCGAGGCCGCTCTCGGCTGACGAATCCGAAGCGGCCGCCGAGACTTACTTCGGCTGCCAGCGAGGATTACAGGCAGCGTCACTACACCGGACCGTCGTGGACTGCTGGTCGCTGCCGTCCGGGTTCATCGTCCAGACCGCAGCATAAGCGTTCGGAAGGCTCTGCTTCTGGCCGCCGAGGTCGTACTCGAAGGCGATCTTCTTCCCGTCGGACGACCAATCGCTGTCGCTGGCCTGCTCGGGGAAAACGAAATGCGTCAATTGCACGACGTTGCTGCCGTCGGCGTTCATGCGGTAGAGGTTGACGTTGTTGCCGCCTTCGCGGTCGGAGCCGAATGAAATCTTCGACCCATCGGGAGACCAGCGCGGATCGGCGTTATTCGCGCCGCTGGTGAGTCGGTGAAGGCCGGTCCCATCGGAGTTCATGACGTAGACCTCGAGTCCGGCGCCGGAGCCGGCGCCGGCGCCCGTCTTCATCAGGCTCATGAACACGATCCGGTTGTTGACCGACCACCACGGCTCGACGCTGAAGAGCGTGTTCGCGAGAATGGCGTGATCGTCCGTACCGTCGGCGTTCATGATTCGGATGTCGGTCATCGGCGGACTTTGGGCCGGCCCGCCTGGAGTAGGTGGCGCCTGGAGCAGGTGAACGTAGACGATCTTGGTCCCGTCAGGAGACCAGCTCGGCGTGGTATCGGATCCCGGCGTCGGGGAGAGCCGCTGCTCGCCGGTACCGTCGGCATTGATCACGTAGATGCCCGCACCACCGGAGTCCCGCGCATACACAAGCCTCTTTCCGTCGGGCGACCAGGCCACGTTGTACTCGGATTCCGGGTCGGCCGTGAGCCTCGTCGGATTCGAGCCGATCTCCGCAGCGTCCAGGTTCATGAGGTCGATGTACCTCGTCGACCCCTGGTGCACCACGAAGGCGATCGTGCCCGACTCGCCCGCCGGCGCGGGTGCCGACGGGGCCGGTGCGCCGGCCGTCGCTCCGCACGCGGCAAGCATTGCAGCACAGAAGACATGCGATGCTTTCGAAACGACCGTGATCATCCGATGGGGCCTCCGGCCTGTACGACTGTCTGGAATCGGTACGCTAGCCCTTAGACGTCGGGCCGGCCGCGTTCGGAGGCGGCACCGAGAAACCGTGCCGCTGCATCCAAACGCCCCTCTCAAGCCGTCTGCCCGATGTGAGCGATGGAGCACGACGTGGAACTGATTGCAATCCTGACGGCCTTGACGCTGCTGGGTTTGGTTACGAACTGGACCTCCTATCAGGTCGCTACCGAAGCCGAGAAGACGATCCGGTACGCCATCGAAAGCGGCGTAGTGACCGACGCGTCGTCGATCCCCAAGCTCAGAGAGCCGGCAGGATTGAGTTGGGTGGAGCGATTCATTCTGCTCGGAATGATGATGTTGTTTGCAAGCGGCGGGATCGTTTTCGTCGCGCTCGTCCTGATCGTAACCAAAACCGGCGTACCCACACCGATGTTCGCGCTTGCGGCCTTCACGGCGTTGTTCGGTGTGGGCCTGATCGCTTGTGGAAGGTGGCTCAGGCAGACGCGCGCCAAGGCGTAGTTTGTGCCGCTGAGCGACGGCGATGAAGACGCTCGCACGATTTT
>JBOHTX010000077.1:0-8473 GCA_050733855.1 Vulcanimicrobiaceae bacterium | reverse complement strand
GGCCTGGGAACCGCCGCCCGGGCGACGCGATCCGCTCGTCATCTTGCACGAGAACGACGCGGGCCGGCTCCCCGATCTTTTGCCGCTCCGCTACGAACGCATGCTGCAATCGCCGTTTACGTTCTATCGCGGTGCGGCGGCGATCATGGCCGAGGACCTGGCCGCGACCCCGATGACCGGTTTGCGCGTGCAGCTCTGCGGCGACGCGCACCTCTTGAATTTCGGGGCCTATGCGTCGCCGGAACGCAATCTCGTCTTCGACGTCAACGACTTCGACGAGACGAACCCCGGTCCGTGGGAGTGGGACCTCAAGCGTCTGGCGACGAGCGTCGCCATCGCCGCGCGTCTCCTCGCTCTGCGCGCGGCGGCCGCCGAGGATGCCGTGCGCGCCTGCGTCGCGAGCTATCGCGAGCGGATGCTGGCGTACGCGGCGATGCCGGTGCTCGACGTCTGGTACGCGCGGCTCGACGAAGCGACCCTGGTCGAGATGATCCGTTCCGCGCAAGCGCGCCGCGCCTACGAGAGCGGGCTCGCGAAGGGCAAGCAACAGACGGCCGCGCACGCCTTTCCGAAACTGACGCAGGCCGTCGCGGGCGAACGGCGCTTCGTCGACGATCCGCCGCTGACGTTCCATCCGTCCGATCGGCGAGCGCTGATGGGCGAGGTGCGCACCCTCTTCACCCGGTATGCGGCGACGCTGCCCGAGGAACGGCGCACGCTCTTCGAGCGCTTCACGCTGGTCGACGCGGCCTACAAAGTCGTCGGCGTCGGCAGCGTGGGGACGCGTTGTCTGGTAGCGCTGTTCCTCGCCTCAGGTGACGACCCGCTGTTCTTGCAGATCAAAGAAGCGCGAACCTCGGTGCTGGCGCCCTTCGCAGGCCCCTGCGCGTTTGCCGACAACGGCGAACGGGTCGTCGTCGGCCAGCGCCTGATGCAAGCCGCGAGCGATATCTTTTTGGGGTGGGCGGCCGTCGACGGCACGAACTTCTACGTGCGGCAATTGCGCGACATGAAGACCTCCGCCAACGTCGAGCGCATGTCGGCCGTCGAACTCGCCACGTACGGAGGCTTCTGCGGCTGGGCGCTCGCGCGCGCGCACGCTCGCAGCAGCGGCGAAGCCGCCGCGCTCGCCGGATATTTGGGCGGCGGGCGAACCTTCGATTCGGCAATCGTCGATTTCGCGAACGCCTACGCCGATCAGAACCAGCGCGACTACGAGGCGCTCGTCGCCGCCGCAAAGTCCGGTCGCGTGCCTACCGCGCCTGCGGGAAGGTAAGCTCTCGCAGACACGATGCGGAGATTAGGGCTTGCAATTTGCGGCGAATAATGCTCATAATCTCCGCAAAGGCGCGGAGCTTATGAGCCCATATATCCACGAGCGCGAGGATTGGCCAAAGTTCAAGCTCGACCAGGAAAGCCTGGTCGGGAAGCTGGCAAGCGCCCGTCACCTCCAGGGCCGCCTGATCGGTCTCATGCACGGGCTTGGCTTCCCGGTGCAGGCGGAAACGACGTTGCGGAGCTTAACCGAGGAGATCCTTACCTCGAACGAGATCGAGGGCGAGCACCTCAGCAGGGACCACGTGCGATCATCGGTTGCTCGGCGGCCTAACCCCTGCCGACCGTAACGTGGACGGCGGGGTCGAAATGACGCTTGACGCGACGCAGAAATACGACGAGCCCTTTGACAAAAGCACGGCTCTTCCGGTGGCATGCGGCGCTGTTTCCGACGGGCTACAGCGGCGTCCGTAAGATCGCAGTTGGTGCGTGGAGAAAAGACGTGCGGGGCCCGATGCAAGTGGTTTCCGGTCCCCATGGTCGCGAGCGGGTGCATTACGAGGCTCCCGACGCGCGGCGCGTGGACGAGGAAACGCGGGCTTTCCTGCGCTGGTTCAATGCTTCGGACGGGATGGACCTCGTGATGAAAGCGGGGATCGCCCACCTATGGTTTGTGACGATTCATCCGTTTGACGATGGCAACGGCCGGATTGCGCGCGCGCTTACGGACCTGCTGCTCGCGCGCTCGGAAAAGACGTCGCAACGCTGCTATAGCATGTCTGCGCAGATCCAAGCGGAACGCAATGCATACTACCGGCTGCTGGAGGTGACGCAGAAGGGAGACCTTGATATCACGCCCTGGATGTCGTGGTTCTTGGATTGTCTCGAGCGCGTCTTCGAGAGGGCTGAAGGCGTATTTGGCGCGGTCATGGCAAAGGCAGAATTCTGGGAGCGGCATCGCGGAACCGAGTTGAACGCTCGGCAGCAGACGATGGTGAACAAGCTGCTCGATGGCTTTGATGGCAGGCTAACGACTTCAAAATGGGCGAAGGTCGCAAAAACGTCGCCCGACACGGCCCTACGCGACATCGAGGCATTGATTGCAGCCGGAATTCTGAAAAAGGACGCCGCCGGTGGTCGTAGCACGAGCTATTCGTTGGCAAACGCACCTGCCGCCGCGGCCAGGGGATAGTGGCGATGCGCCGGCCCTAGCCTAGCGACCCCCGTCCTGCTCGGATCGCCCGACGGCGTTACGGCATTGGGCCGCGATCTCGGCCAGCATGACGGTGGGATCGGGCGTCGGCAAACGGCACGTTCCGCGGGAGCAGACGTAGGCGGTCGGGCGGCCGGCGAGCGTCGTCTTGCCCGCGGCGAGCGGCGCCAAGCGCGCGAGCGCCGCGAGTGCGTCGCCTTCGGCAGCACCGAGCAGCGCGCCGTTGGGAAGGAAGAGACGGCGGAGCGGATCGACGAGCGCGGGAGGTGCACCTTGCCCTTCGGGCCAGACGAGCACGATTTCGGCACCGGGATTCTCGTAGGCATCGAGTGCGAGCAGCATTTCGAAGAGCGCGGCCGGATGCTCGCTCAGCAGCGGTTGGTAGGCGCGCAACGCGCGCTCGGCGATCCGTCGCCACGCCTCGTCGCCGGTGAGCGCGTGCAGACGCAGTGCGTTGCGCAAGGCGACCGAAGCGCCGGAGGGCTCCGCGCCGTCGTGGGCCGGCTTTTCGCGGGCGATCAGCTGCTCGTGATCGGCGGCGGTCCGAAACCATCCGCCGTGCTCGCGATCCGCGAAGAGCCGTTCGGTACCCCGCGCGCCGGCGAGCGCGGCCGCGAGACGTTCCGATTCGAACGTCGCTTCGTAGAGATCGAGCAAGCCCTCGACCACGAACGCGTCGTCTTCGAGAAAGCCCGGGCCCGAGCACCGTCCGTCCTTCCAGCTTCGCTGCAGCCGCTCGCCGGCACGCAGCGTGCCGAGTACGAAGTCGGCTGCCTGCGCAGCGGCGGCGAGATAGCGCGGTTCGTCGAGAACGCGGCCGCCGGCGGCGAGCGCCGAGATCGCAAGTCCGTTCCAGGCGGCCAACACCTTCTCGTCGCGCAGCGGATGCGGGCGCCGCTCACGCGCGGTCCGCAAGCGCTCGCGGGCATGGCCGAGCGCTTCCCACTCGCTCTCGTCGGGGCGCGGCACGAACAGCACGTTCTTGCCTTCGAAGTTGCCGTGCGCGCTGAGGCCGTAGTAGCGGATGAAGCGTGCGGCCTCGGCGCCGAGCAGCGCGCGAATCTCGGCCTCGCTCCAGACGAAGAAGGTCCCTTCTTCGCCTTCGGAGTCCGCGTCGGTCGCCGAGTAGAAGCCGCCTTCGGGCGAGCGCATCTCGCGCAGCAGGTAGTCGAGCGTGCTGCGCAGCACGCGCGCGAAATCCGGGCGCCCGGTCACTTGCCAGGCCTCGGCGTAGGCGAGCGCGAGCAAGGCGTTATCGTAGAGCATCTTCTCGAAGTGCGGGACGAGCCAGCGTTCGTCGGTCGAATAGCGGTGAAAGCCGCCCGCGAGCTGATCGTACATCCCGCCCGCGGCCATCTTCTCGAGCGTATGGTTTGCCGGCGCGAGCAGCGTCTCGTCGCCGCCGCGGCGGTGCTGCCGCAAGAGCAGCCGGACCGGAAAACTCGAGGGAAACTTCGGCGCGCCGCGCGAGCCGCCGAAGACGGGGTCGTAGGCTGCGCGCGCATCGCGTTCTGCGGCTGCGAGCACCGCGCGCCCCGGCAGCGACCCGCCGCCATTCGCTTCGCCGTCGGTCGCGGCGCTGCGACTCTCTCCGGCCATCGCGGACCGGATCGCGGCGGTGATCGACTGCGCGGCTTCGTCGACGCGCTGCGGCTGTTCGCGGTACAGCTCCGCGAGCGTCTGCAGCAGCGAGAGGAAGCCGCGCATCGCGCCGCGCTCGCCGTCGCGCGCCGGGAAATACGTGCCGCCGAAGAGCGGACGCCGCCGCGGGTCGAGCCAGACGCTCATCGGCCAGCCGCCTTGCCCGGTCAGCGCCTGCACCGCCGTCATGTAGACCGCATCGAGATCGGGACGTTCCTCGCGATCGACCTTGATCGCGACATAGCGCTCGTTGAGGTAGCGGGCGATCTCGAGATCCTCGAACGACTCGCTCTCCATGACGTGACACCAGTGACAGGTCGCGTACCCGATCGAGAGAAAGACCGGTCGCCCGCTGCGCTCCGCTTCCGCGAACGCCTCGTCGCCCCACGGATACCAGTTGACGGGGTTGTGTGCGTGCTGGCGCAGGTACGGGCTCGCTTCGAGCAACAAGCGGTTTGCGTACCGCGGCCGGTCGCGATCGCCGGCTTGCTCTCCGTGCCGTTGCGCAGAGGGCTCGCTTGCCGCCGCGCCTTCGAGTTGCGCTCGCAACTCCGCTGAAAAGGGCGGCGCCCCGGGGGGCTCGGCGAGCGGCGAACGCTGTGCCATCGGAGCGCCTAGCGCGCGGGTGCGCCGGCGGCGACCGGGCCGCAGCCGGCGCCGAGTGCGACCGCGTTGCGCAGAATTCCGATCTTCTCGATCTCGATTTCGATCAGGTCGCCGTCGCGCAAAAACTCGGGCGGCGTGCGCGCCATTCCGACACCGTCGGGCGTACCGGTCGCGATCAGATCGCCGGCTTCGAGTGTCATCCCGCGCGAGAGCGCCGCGACGATCTTCGCGACCGAAAAAATCATCTGCGCAGTCGTCGAGGATTGCTTGGTCTCGCCGTTGAGGCGCAGCGCGAGCGCGAGCCCTTGTGGGTCGCCGAGCTCATCGGCGGTGACGATCCACGGCCCGACCGGGCAGCACCCGTCGAGCGACTTTCCTTTGAACCACTGCTGGTGGGCGCGTTGGAGATCGCGCGCGGTGAGGTCGTTGAGGGCGGTGTAGCCGAAGACGACGCCGAGCGCATCGGCTTCCGGAACGTCGCGGCAGCGCGTTCCGATCACGACGGCCAGTTCCGCCTCCCAATCGTACTCGTGCGAAATCTCCGCGGAGAGCGAAAGAGTCGCGCCCGGATCGGCGATTGCCGTCGACGCTTTCGTAAAGAACGTCGGCACGGCCGGCAGATTGAGCGGCGTCCCGCGCGCCCGCGCGATCTCTTCGGCGTGGCCCAGGTAGTTGCGGCCGACGCAGACGACGTTCTTGCGCGCGCTCACCGGCGCGCGCAGGCGCACCTCCGCGAGCGGGAGGGCGGGCTCGCTCGCAAGCGAGCCACGCTCGCGCGCCTCGAGCGCGAGGTACGCTTCCAGCGAAGCGAACCGCGGCGGCAGGGGATGGACCCACTCGCCCTCGATGCGACCGAGTCGCGTCGCACCGCCGAACTCGAAACGCGCCAGCTTCACGTGCGCGGACGCCGGCGGGTCAGGTGCCAGCGTTCGCAATAGCGGCACTGGTAGGTGAAAAGGGAGCCCGACATCCCGTTCATCGCAGCGACCGCGCGGGCCGCGGCCTCGGAATCGTAGCCGTCCTTGCGGCTGCAACTGCGCTCGACGTCGCGGTCGATCGCCTCGTCGATCCCCTCGCGGCTGCGCAGCCACCAGCGCAGCGGATCGAATTCGCCCGGGCCGGGGCGCGGCATCGCCCGTCCGTCCTAATTCCGCGAGAGCGCGGCGAAACGCGCACCGCACGGGTTGCAGGTGACGACCACCACGTACGTCTTCGCGAGCGAGCGCAACGGGCGCGCGCCGCTTTGCGGGAGGCGTCCGCAGGCCGGACAGCGTCGCGCCTGCGGCTTCGAGCGGGGGTTCACGCCGTCGCCTTCCGCCGTCCCGCGGGGGATGCCTGCGTGGCGAACCCGAACGCTCGCGGCGTGAAACGAGCGGGTTTTCTCGCACGTGCTGCGACCGCGGCCTTGCTGGCGCGCGGCCTGCCGGCACTGGCGAAAAGCTCCGGGAAAGCGAAGGATCCGGGCCTCGGCTTCCTGCATGCGGGCGACGACATCGTGCTCAAAGACCTGCAGATCGTCCCACCGAGCGACGCCGCGGCCTATGCCAACGACGTCTACTACATCGCGACCTTCACCTTTACGAATGACCTAGGCTACGCCCTGATCCCGCGGATCGATCATTTCGTCATCGAAGATTCGGATCGCGTCACCTACAACGGCGTCGTTTCTGGCGACGCGGCCCTGGTCGGGATCTCGAACAGCGACCAGTTGCTCAACGTCGGACGATCGCACGACTACACGGTCGGCTTTCGCGTGCCGTTGCAAACGATGGGAACCCTGCTCTACGACGCGACGTTTTAGGCAGCACATGCGGCGCGCGCTCGTGGTGGGAGCCCTGGCCGCGCTCGTGCTCGCGCCGCTTGGGGCGCGGGCGGCGCGGCCCTTACTCGATCAGCCGCAGTGGGACCGCTACTTCGCGCTGTTCGCGCGCGACGTCGAGCTGCCGTGGCGTCCGGCGACGATTCGGCTCGACACCTACTCGGGCGCGCCGGTCGAGCTCGCGGCCTACAACGTCGATCCGGCGGCGGTCATCGTCGAAGGGGCGAATCGTCCGCCGCGTCCAATCGATACCACGCATCGCAAGCCGCTGGTGCGCTGGCGCTTCGTCCCGCCGCCGGGTTACCACTTCGAATCGAACCAGGTGACCGTTCCGCTCGGCAGCCAAGAAGGCTTTTACGTGATCGAGGCGCGGCGGGGCGACGCACGTCAGCAAGTCTGGCTCAATCGCACCCACATCGGTCTCGTGACGCTGGAAAGCCCGCAAAGTCTCGCCCTGTGGGGCGTCGATCTGCGCAACGGGCGGCCCTTGCGCGGGATGAAGATCGCGTTTCTGGCCGGCGCGCAGGTCCAGACGCTGCGCACGGACGGCGCGGGTTTGGTGAGCTGGCGCGGCGCCGAGCGGCCGAGCTTCGCGCTGGCCGAAGACGGCGCGGGGCGCGCCTTCGTTTCGCTGTTGCCGCAGCCGCCGCTCCCGCATACGCTCGTTGCGATCCGGGCCGCAAGCGCGAGCGTGCGCGCGGGCGAGTCGCTCCGTTTCGCGGGCTTCGTGCGGACGCTTGGCGCGCAGGGGTACCGGGCAGCCGGCGGTTCGGTGCAGATCAGCTTCGCCGGCAGCGGCCGGACGATCGCCACGACCTCGCTGCCGCTCGATAGCGCCGGCGCCTTTTCCGGTGCGCTCGCGTTGCCGGCGACGCTTTCCGCCGGGGACGATTCGCTGCTGGCGAGCGCACTCGGCGGTGTCGGCGGCGTGAACGTCCACGTCGATGCTGCGCGAACCGTCACCCTGGCAATCGAAAATCCCTGTCCCTGCGATCCGGCCCGTCCCGTAACGGTCGGGATCGCCGCGCGGAGCGTCGAGGGCGGTCGCGCGGCCGCGGGGATTCCGCTGCACGTCCAGGTCGTCCGTTCGCCGCACGTCATCTTCGGCGCGAGCGACGACGTGCAACCGCGCTGGGGCACGACGCTGGTGCTCGCGAGGAACGTGCACACCGACGCCGACGGGACGGCGAGCGTCACCCTCTTGCCGCCGAGCGACGGCCTCGATTCCACCTACGGTATCGAGGCGACGACCGCTGGCGCGAGCGCAAGCGCGCAGATCGTCGTGCCGCAAGGTTCGGTTGCGCTCTCGATCGTTCCGCAGAGCCCCGCGCTCGACGTTGGCGAACCGGCCAAATTCGAAGTGCGCGCCTTCGATCCGAGCGACGGAACGCCGGTCGGTGGGCTCGCCGTCCGCGTCACCCTTTCGCACGGCGTGGAGGTGCAGAGCGCGCGGCTCGCGCTCGACGTCCACGGGCGCGGCGAGGTCACCTTCGCGCACCCGAATTTGGGTTCCGATCTCGCGATCGCGCATGCGCTGGCCGACGGTAAGCCGGTGCTCGATGCGACCGCGGTCTCGGTCGCACCGCGTGCGTTGCTCGGCACGACCGCCTCGGCCGCCGCCGGCGTGAGCCTGACGCTCGATCGCGAACGCTACCGCCCGGGCGAGCGGATCGTCGTGCATGCGCGGTCCGCGGGCGCAAGCGGCAGCGCGCTGTTTGCGCTCGACGGCGCGCGCACGTACCTCACCCGCGTCGTTCCGGTCAGCGGCGGCGCGGCGAGCGCGACGCTGACGCTGCCCGCCGATGCGCAGGGCGACGTTCGCGTCAGCGCGGCCTTCGTGAGCAACGGTGCGATCGCGCTGGGCGAAACGCCGCTGGTGATCGATGGGCCGGGCCATCCGCGCGCGCTCGCGCTAACAC